>JAZUOB010000205.1:0-3801 GCA_045604425.1 Clostridia bacterium | reverse complement strand
CGTAATATGAAGAAAAAGATTATATCAATAGTTTTATTATGTTGTATGATTTTTGGAATAACAGCCGGTGCGTACACTTTTCCTGAGCCTGATTGGGGTGCAATTCTCAGGGAACGTGAAAAAATGGTAAAAGCAGTTGATTTTGAGTTGTATACAAAAGGTATGGTAGAGTCCGCACCGTATTACAGCGCACGTTTGGAGCCGCGAGGTGGTACATATCTTGGCATAATTGCAGAGACCTCATATGATTTTCAACCGGTAGGCAGTTATCTTACTTACATTCAGAATATGGACCTTGCTGATTTGTACTATCCTGCCAACGAACTTATAAGAAACGGCAATTCTGTGGCAGTGATTGGTTGGACAATAGATGATTTGGGCATTGTCAATTATGACAGAATCAGAGAAACTCTGGATAACCTCAATTCTTATGGCAAACCAATGTTTATACGTTTTGCAAATGAGATGAACTGTTCATCTATAGGAGATGACCCTGAACTTTATAAAGCTATATTTAGAAATGTTGCAAATATGGTACATGAATACCCAAATTTTGCTACAGTATGGTCGCCTATAGATTTGGGCTCACTTGACAGACCTTTTGAAGTATATTATCCCGGTGATGAATATGTGGATTGGGTAGGTCTTAGTTGTTATTCGATAAAGTATTTTCAGGGCAAGCAGAATACCGAATACAAAGAGAGTGTATACTTTATGACCGGCGATTATGCCTTTGCAACCAACAGAGTTAAACCGTTCATGGAATTTATGAAAAAGAATGGTATAAACAAACCTGTTATGATTAGCGAAGGCGGTGTTGCTACAAATAATAAATTTGGTGAAGACCTTGAATGGTGGGCAGCTCCAAGACTTAGAAATATGCTTTATAACCTTGTTATGAAGTATCCGCAGATCAAGCTGATCAATATCTTTAATACATATCGTGATGAGTCTGAAAGATTTAATATTTCAGAGTATCCGTATGCTGCAAATATTTTTAAAGAAGCCTTGCAGAACGGACCATATATCAGAGGATATCAGGCAAATCCTGATTTTGTATATCAGCCGGCAGCAAAAGGAGAGACACTTACTGCCATCGGCGGCATAGTCCCGCTCTATACATTGGCATATTTCCCAAATGATGCATATCCTGTGGTAAATTATTTTGTTGACGGACAGTGGTATCATAGCTCTTCCCAGATTCCGTATACCTGCAACCTTGATATTACAGCCATGTCTGACGGTGCACACACTGTAGAGATACGTTGTTATGACCAATCAAAATCATATACTTTTTATAAAAAAGGCAACCGTATAAGGTTTGGCATGGAGCCTCAGGGGGATGATATTTCTGTCAAAGTAAATGGTGAGTTTATTGCTTTCGACCAGCCGCCTGTTATCGTGAATGACAGAACTTTGGTACCACTTCGTGCGATATTTGAAGCCTTAGGTGCAAGTGTTGATTGGGATGATGCGTCCAAGACTGTTGTAGCTAATCGCGGCGGTGTTGTGATTAAGATGACCATTGGAAAAAACGTGTTTTATGTAGACGGCAAAGAAGTAGCCCTGGATGTGCCTGCACAAATAATAAATGGCAGAACAATGATTCCTGTTCGAGCTGTAGGCGAGGCAATGAACTGCAAGGTTGATTGGATTGGAGAAAGCAGATTGGTAGATATACGCATCTGATTATACGAGGTGATAAAATGTCTAAAGAACTATCTAAAAATGCACTGGAAATTATCAAAAGAATGCAGCAAGGAGAGCTGGACGAAAGTGTTATTTACAAAGAAATTGCAAAGTTTGCAAAAGGCGATGTAAATAAAAATACACTTATCCGTCTGGCAGAAGAAGAAAAAGCACATTATGATATTTGGGAAAACTATACTAAGGTAAAAATGAAGCCAAACAGATTCAAGATTTTTAAATATAAACTAATGGCTCGTATTTTTGGTTTCACCTTTGCTGTCAAGCTTATGGAAAAAGGTGAAGAAAATGCCCAGAGCAAATACGACATCCTTGCAAAAGAAGTCCCTGAAAGCCTGCATATAAAGGAGCAGGAAGAAGAACATGAAAATGCATTGCTTCAAATGTTGGACGAAGAAAGGCTTCAGTATGTTGGAAGTGTGGTGCTGGGTATGAACGATGCTTTGGTTGAGCTTACCGGGTCACTTGCAGGTTTTACCTTTGCTATGCAAAATACAAGGCTTATAGCATTGTCCGGTCTTATTATGGGTATTTCAGCTACATTTTCAATGGCATCCAGTGAGTTTTTGGCGGCAAAAAGCGAGGGAAGAAGTGATGCACTGAAATCCTGTAGTTATACAGGTGTTGCATACCTTATCACAGTAGCATTATTGATAGCTCCGTATTTGTTGTTAAATAATGACCAATACATGACGGCACTGTTTTCTATGATTGCTGTTGTGATTTTGATAATTGCGGGCTTTACCTACTATATATCAGTAGCCAAAGGCGAAAGGTTTAAACCCAGATTTTTTGAAATGTCAATAATAAGTATCGGTGTTGCAGTGGTTTCATTCTTTGTGGGAATACTTGCAAAACGCTTTCTTGGTGTTGACCTTTAAAAACTAATAATATGTGGAGAATGATATGAAATCTGTTGCACTTGTAGCATTAAATGCCAAGTATTGCCATACATCACTTGCTATTCGAAGTGTAGGCGCAGTGCTTAGAAAAAAGGGATTTTGGGTTTATCCCCTTGAGTATTCTGTAAATGAATCGTTTCGCAGTATATTCAAATCAATATTGAATACAGAAGCTGAAGCTTATGCTTTTTGTTGTTATCTTTGGAATATTGACCTTGTGAAGAAAATATGCATCGACCTTAGGCAGCTAAAACCTTCCTCAAAAATTATTTTGGGAGGACCTGAGGTAATGTTTGACCCCGAGAAGTACGACTTTGCTGATGCAGTCATATGTGGCGAGGGGGAGACTCTTCTTTATAAATATCTTCAGGGAGAGCTTTCCGGCAAAATAATAAAAGGTGAAGGTCCGGAGAATCTTGATGAGCTTGAATTTTGTTATTCAGACGATGATTTAAAACAAAACAGACACAGGCTTATATACTATGAAAGCTCCAGAGGGTGCCCTTATAACTGCAGTTATTGTCTGTCATCTGTGACCACAGGTGTGAGATTTAAGAGTGCAGAAAAAGTATTAGAAGAGCTAAAGAAATTTGATGACAACGAAGTTGACCTTGTAAAGTTTGTAGACAGAACATTTAACGCAGACAAAAAGCGAGCACTCAAAATATGGAAGTTTGCAGCAGAAGAATTGAAGCATACCAAATGCCATTTCGAACTGGCAGGTGAGCTTATAACGGATGAGGAACTTAAGTATCTTGAAACAGTCCCAAAAGGTAAATTCCAGTTTGAGATAGGTATTCAAAGCACATATGACAAGACTCTTGATGCCGTAAACAGAAAAACAAATCAGGAGTTGTTGTTTGACAGAATAAAAAAGCTTGTAGAAATGGGGAATATCCATATTCATACTGACCTTATAGCAGGTCTGCCATTTGAAACCTATGAAATATTTAAAAATTCCTTTAATCAGGTGTATTCTCTTAATTCTAATTGTCTCCAGCTTGGATTTTTAAAGCTTTTGAAAGGCTCAAAAATAAGAGAGGAAGCTTCTTTATACGATTATCGGTATTCCAATTTTGCCCCATATGAAATATATGATAATGCATTTATATCGAAGGACGAGGTTTTTCGCCTTGAAATGATTGCATCTGTAGTAGACCGTTATTATAACAGTCATGCCTTTGAAAAAAGC
>JAZUOB010000204.1:0-3269 GCA_045604425.1 Clostridia bacterium | reverse complement strand
CTTGGCTCACAGAACGACATGGCTACGATCCGACTTCATTCTTCATCTGTGGCATCAAGCCTTCCGTACCTGATATTATCCATAACTGTACCTGTAAACAAGTTTGTGTCCTGAAGCACTATACCAAGCGAACGTCTAAGGTCGGCTTTTTTTATCTTGTTTATGTTTATACCGTCATACCTGATTTTACCGGTAGAAATATCATAAAATCTATTGATAAGATTGGTGATAGTAGTCTTGCCGGCACCGGTAGCACCCACAAAAGCCACCTTTTGACCCGGCTTTGCATACAAGGAAATGTTTTTGAGTACGGTTTTGTTTTCTTCGTACCCGAAATCAACATCTTCCATACGCACGTCACCGCAAAGTCTTGTGTATGTGACACTTCCGTCTGAATGAGGATGCTTCCATGCCCACATACCGGTATGATAATAGGCTTCTTTTAAGTCGCCTTTTTCATCCAGAGCAGCATCTACCAATGTCACATAACCCTCATCTTCTTCAGGAACAGCATCCATAATCTCAAAAATTCTTTTAGCTCCGGCTATACCCATTGCTATGGAATTTATCTGCTGAGAAAACTGATTGACATTACCTGTAAACTGCTTTGTCATATTTAAAAACGGCACTACAATGCTAATATCAAAAGCTAAGCGTGAAATGCTTATATTTGGCACATTCAAAGCAAGGAACATGCCGCCGGAAATTGCGACTATAACATACAAAATATTTCCCACATTTGCAATTATAGGACCAAGGATATTTGCATAAGCATGGGCTTTGCTGCTGTCTTTATAAAGCTCATCATTTATCTTTTCAAAATCTTCTTCGCATATTTTTTCTCTTGAGAAAACTTTGACAACCTTCTGACCGTTCATCATTTCCTGAATATATCCCTCAGCACGACCGATAGACTTTTGCTGCTTTATAAAATACTTTGCAGACCCACCTCCGACTTTTTTGGAGACGATTACCATTACAATTACTCCTGCAAGGATTATAAGAGTCATCCAAAGGCTATAGTACAGCATTACTCCGAGAACAAATAAAATAACCGAGCCTGCTCTAAGTATCGAGGGAAGTGATTGTGATACTAATTGCCTGAGAGTGTCTATATCGTTGGTGTAGTGGCTCATGATATCGCCATGCTTATGGGTGTCAAAAAATTTTATAGGAAGGCGCTGCATACCGTCAAACATTTTTTGTCTCATCTTTGCCAAAAAACCTTGAGTGATATATGCCATAAGCTGAGATTGAATAACCACTACAATCCATGCCACCAGATATATTACTATGAGTATGATAATCCTGGGAAGAAGCTCACTGTATGCGCTTGCCCAATCCCCTGTTTTATACCATTTTTCAATAATGGATATTATCTGCTGGATATATATATCCGGTACAGCAGCCACCGCTGCAGAAAACAGTATACAAAAGACCGCTGTCCACATCAATACCGGGTATGTTCCAAACAACAGCTTCATCACTCGCATAAAGGTACCTGATTTTTTATTATTCATCTTTAGCACCTCCGTTTGCTTGCTGGAAGTATACTTCCTGATAAATATCGCATGACTTTAGAAGCTCCTGGTGAGTTCCAACAGCTGCTATGCTTCCGTTATCCATAACTATAATCATATCTGATTTTTCTACAGAATGTACTCTTTGAGCAATAATAATCTTTGTAGTTTCGGGAATATAGCTTTCAAAGCCTTCTCTTATAAGTGCATCGGTTTTAGTATCCACCGCACTTGTGGAGTCATCCAAAATAAGTATTTTAGGTTTTTTAAGCAGTGCTCTGGCTATACAAATTCTTTGCTTTTGTCCCCCCGAAACATTCGTTCCACCCTGCTCGATAAATGTATCATATCCGTCAGGAAAAGACTCAATAAAATCATGAGCCTGTGCCAAGCGACAAGCTTGTATTATTTCTTCATCGGTGGCATTTTCATTTCCCCACTTCAAGTTGTCACGAATCGTACCTGCAAAAAGTACATTTTTCTGGAGCACCATGGCAACCTCAGACCTTAGAGTATCAATGTCATATTCCCTAACATCAACACCTGCCACACTAACATTTCCCTCTGTAGCATCATAAAGTCTTGGGATAAGCTGTACCAAGGATGATTTTCCTGAACCTGTACCACCGATAATTCCAACGGTAGAGCCGGATTTTATATGGATATTGATATTTGAAAGTGCAGATTTCTTTGCTTTTTCAGAGTACTTGAAGCTGACATTATTGAAGTCAATACTACCGTCTTTCACATCAAAAACACAAGACTCAGAATTTTTAAGTGTGGGAGTTTCGTCCAGAACCTCACATATTCTTTTTGCTGATTCTATAGACATTGTAAGCATAACATATATCATAGAAAGCATCATCAAAGACATAAGTATCTGTACGCCATACGTAAGCATGGCAGATATCTGCCCTACATCTACTGATTTGCCAAAGGACTGGATTGTCATTTTGGAGCCAACAAACAATACAAACACAGAATTGAAGTACATACAAAAGTTCATAAGTGGTGCATTCCATGCAACTATGCGTTCTGCTTTTGTAAAATCACGTCTTATATTCTCTGCTGCGTCTTTGAATTTATCTTTTTCATATTCTTCTCTGGAAAAGCCTTTTACTACGCGAATTCCCCTGATATTTTCTTCTATGGACTCATTGAGTTTGTCATATTTTTTGAATACACGTCTAAAAGCCGGCATGGCTTTTTTGCCCACCAGATACAGTCCAAATGCCAAAAGGGGAATTATCACTACAAAACCTGCTGACAAAGCACCGCCCATAATGTATGCCATTACAACCGAAAAAACCAGCATAAGCGGACTTCTGACAGCAATTCTTATAAGCATCATAAAGGACATCTGCATATTCACTACATCTGTAGTCATTCTTGTCACTAAAGATGAAGATGAAAATTTATCAACATTTGCAAAAGAATATGACTGTATTTTTTTGAACATATCAAATCTGAGATTTTTTGCAAATCCTGTTGATGCCTTTGAGCTGGAAATACCTGCCACTGCTCCGCAAATCAAAGATATACATGCCATTGTTGTAAGAACAAGACCTGTTTTTAAAATAAGGCTTGTATCTGTACCGGTTTTTATTTTATTCACCAAATTGGCTGTTATAAAAGGAATAAGAGTCTCAACTATTGCTTCACCTATAATAAAAATCAAAGTGATTACAACATGTTTTTTGTACTGCCTTATACTAGATGCCAACTTTTTCAACATCTGAAAATTCACCT
>JAZUOB010000203.1:0-4059 GCA_045604425.1 Clostridia bacterium | reverse complement strand
GAACGACATGGCTACGATCCGACTTGCTCTGCAGCAGTACTGAACTAATCCTGAACAGTCAAATCCTCGGGGAGTAGTACCACCATAAACATACTTAACACCAAGATATTTTCTAGCCTGATTTACAATAGCTTGTCCTTTAGAGCTTGTAGCAGGTGTTGTATATGAGCTGTTGCTTTGTGAGCCTGATGATTTGCTTGATGTACTTTTTGCAGCAGCCTGAGCTTGCGCTCTTGCTCTGGCAGCAGCCTCTGCTTCAGCCTTAGCTTTTGCTTCAGCGGCTTTTCTTGCAGCAGCTTGTGCTTGAATATCACTTACTTCGGACTTTGGTTTCCATTCGTTTGTAAGCTCAATTGCAGATGAAACTACAAATCCCGGATCCATATCCTTGCCGTAATATACTTTTGTATATCCGTTTTCGTCGTAGTGAAGTACAATCTCGCTGCCGTTTTCAAGCTGTCCTATAACTGATGCATTCTCAGATGCAGACTTTCTGATATTCACGTTTCCACCGTTTGTCTTTACAACAGCTTTTTTGTAATTATCATAGTGCATTGCTGCATATTCTGCTTCTGCTTTGCTTTCTGTTACATGAGATTTCAAAACATAACCTGATTGACCCTGACCATAAGCTACCTTGTACCAACCTTCTGTAGACTCTGTAATTTTAACTTCTTCACATCTGTCCAGAGTGTCGATAACGGCTCCGTCGTCAAATGGAACATTATATACATTCAAGGTGCCGTATGTAAGGTATACATAGCTGTCTTGAAGAGTGCTTTTCTTTTTTATTATTTCGTCAATTTCTTCGGGAGTATAAGATTCGTACAATTGTGCTTCAGCATCCTCTGGGCTGATTTTGATACTTTCCGGAGTAATAGAAGTTGATACTTCTTCATTTCTGCTTAAAAGCGCTGCAAATCTGTTGCTAGCTTTAAAATCAATTGCTTGCTTTACTGTCATACTACCGATCATAGCGATTGTAATAATTCCTACAACCGTATGCTTCGTGTTCTTCATAAATAAAAAACCTCCTAAATTCTATCGGATCTTTTCCGATGAACAACAGGTTCATTATACACTATTATAATCGTTTTGTCAAATTAATTTTATTTTTTTGTAATATTTTCGTAAAATAACTGCCATTTTTCCTTTAAAAATCAGGTCTTTTTGGGTCTAAAATCATCGATTTTTGTGCTATTTTACCAATAAATACAAAAAGGGTATGTATACTATATACAAAATCAATGAATTTATAGTTGTTTACATATTTAGCTTTGTAATATTACAAATATGTATGGGGCAATGTGCCCCTGTGATTATAAATAGAAATGATGTCCGCCGATTGTGGTATAATAAGTTCTGTTTTTGGATATCCATGAGCTTGAAGCAATAGCCGGATTGAAAAAGTACAGACATTCTCCCACACTTGATTCATTTGCAAGAGATATTTTAGCAGCTGCTACTGATTCTTTTGTTGGTGTTTGATAAATGCTTCCGTTTATGGTAGGCTCAAATTGAACAGCATATTTATTGTCAAATATTACGCCGTATATTGTGTTGGGAAACAGAGGGCTTTTTACCCTGTTCAAAATCACATCGCCTACAGCTATTTTTCCTTTCATGATTTCTCCTTGGCTTTCTGCGTTGATTATTCTTGAGAGCCAGTATAATTCATCGTGTGTAAAGGTATAGTCAATGTGTTTTTTATTTACATTTATGGAATTTTTTCGGATTTCTACATTATTATATATACTGTCCCAGGAAACATCTGCATCAAAAAGTTCTGCTATAGCACGTACAGGTATATAAGTCCTGTCGTTGTGAATAAAACATTCACCATTGAGATTTATTGATGAATTATTTACGTATACTTTGTTTGTCAAAGTATTTATGCTGATGTCTTTGTCTTTTGTAATAACAGTGGCGGTTTTTGAGTTGTGATCCCATAAAACATCACGAGCGCCCAGAGAGTCTGCAACAGACCTTAGGGGTGCATAAGATATGCCTGAGTGTATTATAGGTTCAGAGTGCGTGAGAATATAGTCCCCGTTTACTCGTATGTCTATTGGCACCTGTGCGGCTTTTGCAGATGTGGAAATTGCAAAAAAAGCCAATACTGCCAAAAAGAATTTCTTCATAACAATAATATTCCTTTCAGTTTAGTCTTGTAGGTGTCGTATTTACTATAGCATATTTTATACATATCATCAATGTCAAATATTTGGTTTTATAACCAGTTGTTGATAATATTTTTTTGTTACAAATTCATATATTTTAATTTAAAAGTATTGTAATTTTGTGTATGATGTTGTAAAATAAAAAATGTAGTGGGTTGTATTTTATATTTTTGTTGGCAGCAAAATGAATTTATAAGAATATGACTCTATATACAAAAAGGAAAAAATCAGAAAAGAGGGATTTTCTATGGAAAAACTTTTCAAACTCAAAGAACATGGAACAAATGTTAAAACTGAGATTATCGCAGGTATTACAACATTTTTGGCAATGGCTTATATTCTTGCGGTTAACCCGGGAATGTTGGGCATAATTCCTGATGGTCCGGGTCCTGCTGCTATTTTTATGGCTACAGCACTTGCAGCAGCTATCGGTACAATCTGTATGGCATTTTTTGCAAACTATCCTGTAGCATTGGCATCAGGCATGGGACTTAATGCATTCTTTACCTATACAGTTTGTTTGGGTATGGGATATTCATACAAGGTGGCTTTGACTGCTATTTTGATAGAAGGTATCATATTCATGATTCTTTCAATTTTCAAATTCAGAGAAGCTTTGGTAAACAAAATTCCCGCAAACTTAAAGCTTGGTATTACAGCCGGTATCGGTTTGTTTATCACAATTATAGCACTTATCAATGCGGGTATAGTTGTAAATAACGATTCTACATTGGTAGGTCTTGGTGATTTGGGATCTCCACAGGTTGTTTTGGCAATCATCGGTCTTTTGATTATAGGTGTTCTTCACCATTATAAAGTTAAGGGTGATATCCTTATCGGTATTCTTGCCACATGGGTACTCGGTATTGTTGCAGAGCTTATAGGCTGGTATCAGGTTAATCCTGATGCGGGAGTTTATTCTTTGATTCCTTCACTTTCATGGGAATCAATCAAAGCAAACTTCGCAGCTCCTGCACTTTTCCAATTTGACTTTGGATATGTTGCAAAGAATTTTGCAGGATTTGCAGTTGTTATGTTTACATTCCTTTACACAGATATTTTTGACACAGTAGGTACACTTATCGGTGTTGCTCAAAAAGGTGATTTGCTTGATCAAGACGGTACTCTTCCAAGAGCAGGCGGCGCGCTCATGGCTGATGCTGTTGGTACTGTTGCAGGTGCATGCCTTGGTACATCTACAGTGACAAGTTATGTTGAATCTTCAGCAGGTGTTGCTGCAGGTGGCAGAACAGGTCTTACAGCTTTGACAACAGGTATCTTGTTCCTTATAGCAATTCCTCTTGCACCTATTTTCCTTGCAATCCCCGGATTTGCTACCACTCCTGCAATGCTCTTTGTTGGACTTTTGATGCTTTCAGCAGTTACAAAAATGGACTTTGAAGGCGATATCGCAGATACAATCGGCGGCTTCCTGGCAATTGTTATGATGCCTTTTGCATATTCAATTGCTACAGGTATTATGTTCGGTATGATTTCATGGGTTATTCTTAAGGTTTTGTGTGGCAAAATCAAGGATATAAGCCCTATAATGTGGATATCTGTTGTATTGTTTGCAATTTATATTTATACTCAGGTAATGTAATTTCGAAAGGTGTTTTATAAATGAAAGACTATTATGAATTAGAAGTTGCAGGTCTTAAAAGACAGCTTCCTCTTTGCAAAGTGACAGACGAATTATATATAGCAGCATTTATAATGTTTGGAGATGTAGAACTTACATGTGCCTGCGCAAAAGAGCTTCTTTCAAAAGCACCAGAGCATGATATTATGATTACTGCAGAATCAAAGGGAATACCGCTGCTTTATGAAATGGCAAGGCAATCAGGCGAAAACAACTATATAGTAGCGAGAAAAGAAA
>JAZUOB010000202.1:0-2182 GCA_045604425.1 Clostridia bacterium | reverse complement strand
GCTTCAACATCAATGCCTTTTTCTTTGCATATAGCAGCTGCATCTTCAAGGTCGGCAATGCCGTATTTTGCTAAGCAATCTACGATTTTGGGCATTCTTCTGTCTTTGCCCTCAAATACTACGTTATTAGACATAAAGCATTCCTCCCTTTCTTATTCCATACGAGGATCAATGTACTTTGCAGCATCTTGGAATCTGCCGTAAGTACCCTTGTTATTCTCGTAAGCTTCATTCGGAGAAACACCTTTTTTAATGTCTTCAAGCATTTTTCCGAGACGTACAAATTCATAACCGATAACCTGGTTATCGCTGTCGAGAGCCTGTTTTGTTATATAGCCCTCAGCCATCTCCATGTAGCGAACACCTTTTTTACCTGTGCTGTACATAGTACCTACCTGTGAACGGAGACCCTTACCGAGGTCTTCAAGTCCTGCACCGATTGAAAGGCCGTCTTCTGAGAAAGCAGATTGTGTACGACCGTATACAAACTGGAGGAAGATTTCACGCATAGCTACGTTTATAGCATCACAAACGAGGTCGGTATTAAGACATTCAAGCAATGTTTTGCCCGGAAGAATCTCTGCAGCCATAGCAGCTGAATGTGTCATACCTGAACAACCGATTGTTTCAACGAGAGCCTCTTCTACGATACCATCCTTAACATTAAGAGTGAGTTTGCACGCGCCCTGTTGCGGAGCACAGTGACCGATACCGTGAGAAAATCCCGAAATATCTTTAATCTGATAGGGTTTTACCCATTTGCCCTCTTCCGGAATAGGAGCAGGACCGTGATGGGGACCTTTTGCAACGACGCACATGTTTTCAACTTCTGCTGTGTAATTCATAAAGTGAAAACCCCTTTCTTTTAGAATTATGATTCATAAATACAGTATAAATTATACATATGGAAAAGAGTTTGTCAAATATTTGACAAACTCTTTAACGATAAATTAATTCGAGAATCCTATCTTTACGATCTCGTCTTCAACAATTTCCAAAAGCTTGTTATAAATTTTCTTGCCTTCTTCGATAAACATCTTGTCCTCTTCGCGTCTGCAGAGCATTGCGAAAGCCTCACCGATATCACCCGGGATATCGGTTCCGCCCTTTCTTACACTGAGATAATAGAAAGAGAAAGCCGGGCTGGACATAAGGGTATCGTATACAGGAAGCTTTTTCGCTGAAAGCACCTCGTGAAGAGCATTTATTGCAATAGCGGAAAGCTGCTGTGACGGTAAGTAATAGTTAAGAGCTGCCTCTGCGGAGAAGAGCACGAGCGCACAAACCTGAGGGAAGACGTCAGAAGAAAGGAAAATCTCATCTGAGATGATTTCTTTGTTCTTATCATCAAAGGCAAGATCTGCAAGTGTTATGCCGAGTTCCTTAGCCTTTTCTACGTTTCCGTTTTGTCTGTGGTGGTTCATACCCTCAACAAAAGCGAGTACACCGCCGTCTTTATCAATTTGTTTTGAAGGTTTAAAAATTTTGATGTCACTGTCTTCTTTTCTTGCCATAAAATCCACCTTAAAACGTGTTTGAATTTAAGATTTATGCCTTTTCAACTTCAAGAGCTTCGGCTTTTGCAGCCTTTTTCTTTGCTCTGCGCTGCTTAGCCTGGTAACTGAGAAGTGCAGCGAGGTTTTCCTCAGGTGTCTCACATGAAGCAAGTGTAGTCACGTGAGCACTGTACATACCATGGAAATCGCTGCCGCCTGTCATGAGAAGGTTATGCTTTTTTGCAAGAGCTATAAGTTCTTCTCTTTGTGCATCGTTGTTTTTCGGATGCCATACCTCAACGCCGTCGAGACCGTTCTCAATAAGTTCAGGCAAAATATCAAAGTTATCATAGAAGCCCGGGTGTGCAAGAACTGCAATGCCGCCGGCTTCGTGAATAGCTTCCAATACCTCAAGGGGTTCAGGATATTTTGGTTGAACATTAATGTTATCCGGAGTGTTCGGATCAAAGAGTTCCGTGTAAATGTCACCGAAAATTTCGGTAGAATAGCCGCATTCCATAAGTGCATGGAGAATATGCTGCTTGTAAATGTTGGTAGATCCTGCTGCACATTTAAGTACAAGTTCTGAGCAAATCGGGTAACGCTGAGAAGCTTTTACTACCATGAGCTGACTGGCCTTTCTTCTGGAAAGAGAGTTTCTTTTGCAAAGGCCTTCAAGTCTGTCC
>JAZUOB010000201.1:0-5235 GCA_045604425.1 Clostridia bacterium | reverse complement strand
TCATTCATTATGTCAACCAACCAAAAAGAAAGTTCATCAAATATATATAATATTTAAAAATTTTTATACGATAAATCTATTATTTATCCAAATCTATTATATTTTGTGCAGCAACCATTATCCCAAGTTTTGCTGATTCATAAGTCAGTCCGCCTTGCAAATATGCAATATATGGCTGTCTCATTGGTCCGTCTGCACTAAGCTCTATACTTGACCCCTGATTAAACGCACCTGCTGCCATTATAACTTGATTTTGGTAACCCGGCATATCCCAGGGCTGTGGCGTAACAAAAGAATCCACAGGTGCACCTTTTTGGATACCTGCACAAAAAGCCACAAGCTTTTCTGGGTCACCAAATTTTATAGCTTCTATAATATCATGCCTCTCCTCATCCCAGGAAGGATTAGCTGAAAATCCCAACTTTTCAAAAACACATGCAGCAAGTATTGCTGACTTTACAGCATTAGCCACAATGTGCGGCGCAAAAAACAATCCCTGATACGCATTTTTGTTAAAATCAAGACTTGCACCGGCTTCTTTGCCTATTCCAACAGAAGTGAGTCTATAAGCACATTTTTCTACAAGTTCAGCTTTGCCTGCTATATAACCTCCGGTTGGTGCAATTCCTCCACCGGGATTTTTTATCAGCGATCCGCAGATCACATCTGCGCCATATGCTGTAGGCTCTTTATCATCAACAAATTCACCATAACAATTATCTACCATACAATATGTATCCGGAGAAATTGATTTCACAAAAGATACTATCTCCCCTATTTTTTTGCTGCTGTATGTAGGTCTGTCGCCATAGCCTTTAGAACGCTGCAAAAGTACAAGTTTAATATCATTATTTTTAAGCACGTCTGCAATTTTGTCAAAATCAGGCTCTCCGTCAGGCAAAAGCTCAGTCTGTAAATAATTGATGCCAAAATCTTTCAACGAGCCGTTGCCTTCATCTCCCGCGATGCCTATGACCTCCTCAAGTGTATCATACGGGCGTCCTGTAACAGAATACAATATATCACCCGGTCGCAAAATTCCAAATAAAACTGTAGACAAAGTATGGGTTCCTGATATGAGCTGATGTCTTACAAGTGCATCTTCACATTCAAATATATCCGCATATACTTTATCCAAAGTATCTCTTCCCAAATCGTCATATCCATATCCATAGCTTGGCATAAAATGACTTTCTGAAACTTTATTGTCAGCAAAAGCTTTCATTACCTTCCACTGATTCAACTCTGCTATTTTATCTACTTTTTCAAAAGCAGGTTTTACAAGTTTTTCACATTCTGCAAACAAATCAAAAGTTTCTTTGCTGATTCCAAAATCTTTAGATAAATCCATTGTGTTCTCCCTATTTAGTACTCTATTCCTTTTCTTGCCAAAACACCCTTGTCGTATGGGTGCTTGACTTTTTTCATCTCAGTAATATAATCCGCTTTATCAGAAAATGCTGATATATCTCCTCTGCCGGTCATTATAACTTCTTTATTTTCTGAGATATCAAGTATTGATTTAATATCCACAAAACCCTCACACACTGCACAAACAGCCTCATCAAGAATAATCACATCATATAACAAAGCTTCACTCTCTAAATATTCTACAAAAGCATTATAAGCGTTTTTTAGTTCTTCTATTTTTGAATCGTCTGCACTGCACAAAAAAGGAACTGCTGTACATATATCTTTTACATAAATATTATCGATTTTTTTAAGTATACAACGCTCGCTGCTTGTATCTGATTTTAGGAATTGAAAAAACAACACTTTTTTACCGGCACCTGCAGCTCTAATAGCAAGACCTACAGCAGCAGTAGTTTTGCCCTTTGCGTCACCGGTGTATATATGAAGCATGTTATCCCTCCTTTAAAAAATCAAATATTTTTTCAGCAATTTCATTAGCCTCTGTATGAATATCAGGAACTAAATACCAAGTACAATCCTTATAAAACGGAATTCGGGCAGTATATAATTTTTCCACCTCATCTGTACTTGTCCTGAGAAGCGGTCTTGTTTTTTTTGCCTCTTCCAATCTGCCTTTTATTACTTCAAATTCAGGCAAAATAGAAACAATAATGCCAGTATCTTTCATAAGTTTTCTGTTGTATTCATTTAAGACTATACCACCACCGGTGGATATAATTGAATCCGAAGTCTTAGAAAGCTCCTCTAAAACATTTGTTTCTTCTTTTCTAAAAGTTTCTTCCCCAAATTTGTCAAAAATATCCTGACATGACATGGAGAAATTTTTTTCTATAACCAAATCAGTATCAAATAAAGGTTTAGATGTAAGTTTTGATAAAATCCCGGCAACTGTACTTTTTCCTGAAGCCATAAATCCGGTAATATATATATTATTCATCGAAAAGTTTGAAAACCTCCTTGCACAATGAGTCCGGAACTTTCACTTGGGTAAAGTGTTCAAAAGATAGAATTGCCTGATATACCAGCATACCAATTCCGTTCATAGTTTTTAAGCCTGCATTTTCTGCAGCTTTCAAAAACGATGTTTTTCTTGGGTTATAAATCAAATCAATACAAGCTTCAGCGCCGTCAAAACAAGAATAATCAGAAATAGGACTTTCGTCCGTACACATACCAACAGAAGTGGCATTTATAACGATATCAGCCTTGTCACCCGGTGAAAAAGGCTTGAAGATATCAGTATCAAATCTTTTATTAAGGCGCAGTATAAAACTTGTCTGCTTTGATAATGTCCTATTTTTCACATACACATTGGCAACGTTCTTTGAATATAACATTGAGCACACAGCCTCCGAAGCCCCGCCGGTGCCTAATATCAACACATTCTTGTTTTTTAAAGATATATCCATATCTTTGATTGCTCGAAACAAGCCTTCTCCATCTGTGCTGAAGCCTGACAGCATACCATCATTATTTACTACAGTATTCACCGAGCCTGAAAAATTTACACTTTCGTCAAGAACATCCACACATTCAAGTGCATCAGTCTTAAAAGGTGCTGTTATATTCACGCCTTTCATTCCAAGACTTCTGACAGCATCCAAAGCATCATGTATATTATCAGGCTCGATGGCTATGTACACATAATCAAGATTCAATTCTTTAATTAAAAAATTATGAATCATTGGTGACATACTGTGTCTTATAGGGTTGCCCAAAACAGCCAGTAAACCTGTTTTCGAAGTTATCTTCATTACTTTCATTCCTTTTCAAAAATAGAATCTAAAATCAACTGTGTGTTATCTGTTGATTTTGATAATCTATAGCTTAATCCCGAATACCTGAAATGCTGTGAATTATTGTCTGTCATTTGCTTAGAAATTTCTTCATCGCCAACAAGTACAACCATGTTCTTTGCTCTTGTAACAGCGGTATAATAAAGATTTCTACACATAAGCATTGCAGGGAAACGAGAAAGTGGCATTACAACGTATTCAAACTCACTGCCCTGACTTTTATGTACAGTGATAGCATATGCCAAATCCAATTCATCCAATTGACTAAATGGATATTCACAGCGCTTATTATCATCAAACATAATAACCATATATTTATCTATAACGGATATTTCCAAGATAGTCCCCATTTCGCCATTAAAAACACCTACACCGCTATCGCCTGTATTTCTGGTATAATACAGCTCATAGTTGTTTTTGATTTGCATTACCTTATCATTGACTCTAAAAGTAGTATTGCCATAAACATATTCATTTTTAGATATGTCAGGAGGATTTAGAGATTTTTGAAGCTTGTGATTTAAATTCACAGAGCCGCATATTCCTTTTTTAGACGGAGATATAACCTGAATATCGAGAAATGAATTTATGTTATATCTTATAGGAAGTCTGTTGGTGCACAAATCCACGATTGTATTTGCCGTATCATCAGCTTTTTTTCTTGGAAGAAAGAAAAAGTCTCTATCCTTGCAAGAAAGCTTTGGGTACTCACCGGAGTTGATTTTATGTGCATTTACAACTATCAGGCTTTCTTTGGCTTGTCTGAAAATCTTGTCAAGCTTAATAACAGGTATTTTATTGCTGTTTATTATATCCTTGAGCAGATTTCCCGGTCCAACCGAGGGTAATTGGTCAGCATCTCCTGAAAGAATAAGTCTTGTACCCGGTCTGACAGCTTTTAAAAAGTAGTACATCAACGGTATATCAATCATACTCACTTCGTCAAGAATAATCACATCACAATTGATAGGATTGGACTCATCAAAAGTAAATTGTGCACCGCCGTCAACACTTGTAGCTCCAAGCAAACGATGAATTGTCTTTGCCTCTACGCCAGTGACTTCGGTAAGCCTTTTTGCCGCTCTTCCGGTTGGCGCTGCTATAATTACTTTTTGGTCAAGCTCTTCGAAAAGCTTGATAATAGTATTGATTGTCGTGGTTTTACCGGTACCGGGGCCTCCGGTAATCACAAAGCTTCCGTTTTCGCCAAGTGCGTTGATTATAGCTTCAGTTTGCTCAACTGCAAATGTAATCGAAGTGATTTTTTCGTATTCTGTGATTTTTGACTGTATCTCGCTTTCAGGGAGCAAAACCTCATAATCAAAACAGCTCATGCTGTAGAGTCTTGAACTTACATAGGTTTCAGCCACATGCATGCTTTTAAGATAAAAAACCTTTTCGCAATTTATTGTATCTGTATATATTTCGTTTGAAATGGACAAATCTGTCAAAATGCTTTCTACTTCAGTTTGTGTCACCTGAAGCTTATTTATCGCATGTTCTATGAGTATACTTTCCGGCAAATACATATGTCCGGATGTATATGAAGACTGACTTAGAATATATTTGATACCGGATTTTATTCTTTGAGGGTTATTTAAAGCAAACCCTTCTCCAAATGCGATTTTATCTGAAGTTGAAAATTTAATTCCATCGATTGAATCAGACAATATATACGGATTTTTCTTTATAAGCTCCACAGCATCGCCGCCAAATATTTTATAAGCTTTCACAGCAAAATTGGCACTGATATTATATCGCTGAAAAAAAATAACAATATTTTGAAGTGATTGCACTTCACAAAACGAATCGTGAATTTTAAATGCTTTTTTCTCCGAAATACCTTTTATCTTTGACAAGCGTATTGGGTCAGTAAGCATAATATTAAGTGATTCTTCCCCGAACGCCTCTACTATTTTTTTTGCCGTAGCGGCTCTGACACCATCTACTATTCCTGATGAAAGATACCTTATAATATCTTGAATTTTAGTTGGCAGGAGTGTCT
>JAZUOB010000200.1:0-3821 GCA_045604425.1 Clostridia bacterium | reverse complement strand
TCAAAAAGAGGCAGGATTGTTCCCGTAGAAAAAAGCGAAAATAAATGTATTGGTATCTTAAATTGCAACATATCAGGCAAATTTGGTTTTGTCGTGAGAGAAAATGATGAAGATATATACATTTCGGCAAATAATATGGGGATTGCACTACATGGTGATAAAGTGCTTGTAAAGATTATAGGCAATTTCAGAGGCAAACCGGAAGGTAAGATTATAAAAGTGCTGGAAAAAGACAACAGCACCATAGTCGGAGTTGTTATTACAAAAAAATCTAAAAAACTTGTTATAAGACCTGATGATAAGCGCATATACAAAGATTTGTATGTGTCAGTTGCAAATTCAATGAATGCAAAAGTATCTGACAGAGTGGCAGTGGACGGAATCAGACTAAATGTAGACGGCACACTTTGGGGCTGTGTAAGTGCAGTTTTAGGTGATAAAAATGATATATCAGGATTAGTTCAATCTATTTTAATAGAAAATAAAATTAAAACAGAGTTCGATGAAAACACAATAAGAGAAGCTGAAAAACTTGAAAGCTCTATAAAATGGGACAATGAAACAAGAGAGGATTTGAGAGACAACACCATTTTCACCATAGACGGTGAATTTGCCAAAGATTTTGATGACGCAATCAGTATTGAAATGATAGGCGAGGGTTATTATCGTTTGGGAGTTCATATTGCTGATGTCAGTGAGTATGTAAAACCTGATTCATATATCGATAAAGAAGCATATGCCAGAGGGACAAGCGTGTATCTGCCGAATATAGTTATTCCGATGCTTCCGGAAAAGCTTTCAAACGGCTTATGTTCACTAAAACCGGGGGAGGATAGACTCACCTTGTCTGTTTTTATGGATATTGACTCAAACGGAAAAATAGTAAATCATAGAATTTCCAAGAGTGTTATAAACTCTAAAGAAAGACTTATATATGATGAAATAAATAAGTTGTTGACAGATGATGATGCTGATTTGAAGAAAAAGTATTCTCATATATATCCTGACCTAAAGAATATGGAAAAGTTGGCAGCTATTCTGAGGAAAAAAAGACAACTAAGGGGCGCTGTTGATTTTGATTTTCCTGAATCTGAAATTGTTGTTGATAGCTTTGGTGTACCGATTGATGTAAAGATTTTAGATCGTGGAGTATCCAACAGAATGATTGAGGAATTTATGCTCGCTGCAAATGAAACTGTAGCTGAATTTGCCTACTGGTCAGAAATTCCATGTGTATTTAGGTGTCATGAAGCTCCAAGTGATGAGAAATTGTCAGCTTTTATGCTGTTTTTGAAAGGATTTGGAATTGGATTTAAAGGCAAAATTGATGAAAATAACCCAATAAAACCGTCAGCTTTCAAACAAGTCCTGGATTCTGTTGCAAATACACCTATTGAGAATATTGTGTCAAGAACAATGCTTCGTTCTTTGATGAAAGCAGAATACAAAGCGGAAAATCTGGGGCATTTTGGATTGGCAGCCAAGTATTACTGTCATTTCACTTCTCCCATACGCAGATATCCTGATTTATTGGTGCACCGCAGTATAAAATCTCTTTTAGATAATAAAAGTTTTATGGACATAAATTTTGTCAAAAAAGCTTCTATAAAATCTACCGATGCAGAAATTTCGGCTGAAATATGCGAGCGAGATTGTGATGATTTGATGAAAGCTGTGTTTATGCAAAACTTTATAGGCAGAGATTTTGAAGCTGTTATATCTTCAATTACGTCTTTTGGAATGTTTGTTGAAGTATTAGGTGCAATCGAAGGACTTATTCGTGTTGAAAATATGACATGCGAGTATTTTCAATATGATGAAATTAACCAGTGCTTGATTGGAGAAAACTCCGGCAAAAAATACTCAATCGGTGACCAGATTGATGTAATGCTGGTAAGAAGTGATATACTGACAAGAAAAATAGATTTTGTATTATCAGAAGATGCAAATCGAACATTACTAAAAAAATTTGATAATAAGACAAATAAACGAAATCGGGTGAGACGATGACATATGATTTGATAATTCCAACATTGTTAGGATTGGAATCAGTGTGTGCAAGAGAGCTTAAAAGACTGGGATATGACCCTAAATGCGAAGACGGCAGGGTCATTTTCTCCGGCGATGAAAGAGCCATAGCATCAGCTAATATAAATATCAGAACGGGTGAAAGAGTTCTGATAAAAGTGGCTGAGTTTAGTGCGGTGAGTTTTGAAGAATTATTTCAAAATGTCAATAATATACCTTGGGACAGGTATATTCCTTTGGGAGCAGCTTTTCCTGTTACCGGACACAGCCTTAAGTCACAGCTTACCAGCATTCCTGACTGCCAGAAAATAATAAAAAAAGCTATTGCAAAAAAACTTGGTGAATGTCATAATCTTGATAAAATACCTGAGGATTTGTATCCGGTGAAAATAAAATTTTCTATAAGGAAAGATATAGTCACCGTTATGATTGATACATCAGGTGACCCTCTTTATAAAAGAGGCTATAGAACAGAGTCAAATGATGCACCGTTGAGAGAAACAATTGCAGCTGCTATGGTGCTTCTAAGTTTCTGGAAATATGAGACACCGCTGGTAGACCCTTTTTGTGGTTCGGGTACTATATTGATAGAAGCGGCTATGTTTAAGAGAAATATAGCGCCTGGAATAAATCGTACATTTTTGGGTGAGAATTTTCCGTATATCCCAAAATCAGTTTGGGAAGAAGAGAGAAACATCGCCAGAGAAAAAGAAAGAGATACACCCCTTACTCTTATCGGCTCTGATATAGATCCGAAGTGTCTTGAAATTGCCATGAATAACGCAGCAAGAGCAGGTGTTTCGGATTGTATAGATTTTAAACTTTCTGATGCTGCTGATTTTACAACATTTCGGGATAAAGGGGCGGTTATTTGTAATCCGCCGTACGGCGGGCGTCTGGGAGAAAAAGAAGAATGTATAGCCTTGTACAAAAAGCTGGGTGAGGTGTTTTCAAAAAATAAAGACTGGTCATATTATATACTTACATCAAATGAGGATTTTGAAAAATTATATGGTCGGAAAGCTGATAAGAGACGAAAGGTTTATAACGGGATGATAAAATGCAACATTTACCAATACTTTGGAAGCTGATAATGGAGGAAGACAATTGAAAACTATATTGAAACTATATTATATTTTTTTCAAAATGGGTGCTGTATGTTTTGGCGGAGGATATGCACTTTTACCCATAATAAACAGGGAGCTTGTTCAAAAATATAAATATGCTACCGAAGAGGAGATAGCAGACTATTTTGCTGTGGGTCAGTGTACACCCGGAGTAATAGCTGCAAATGTAGCGACTTTTGTAGGACATAAAGAGAAGGGGATTCTTGGAGGTATATTTGCTACTTTGGGGTTTATTGCTCCAAGTATCATAATCATCAGTTTGATAGCGGCTTTTCTTCAGAATTTTGCTGAATATCAAATTGTAAATAATGCATTTTCAGGAATTAGAATATGTGTTTGTGTACTTATAATCAACGCTGTTATATCTTTTGCTAAGAAATCATTAGTTGATATTTTCACCATTTTAATATGCATAGGTGTATTTTTTGTTGCTGCTTTTATAGATATCTCACCGGCTTTATTGGTTATTATATGCGGATTTCTGGGTGCGGTGATAAAAGGCATCGGAGGTAGAAGCAAATGATACTGCTAAGATTGTATTATGAATTTTTCAAAATAGGTCTTTTTGCTGTAGGTGGCGGTGCTGCCACAATACCTTTTTTGAGTGTATTATCAGAATTAACCGGCTGGTTTACAAAGACGGATTTAGCAAATATGATAGCTATA
>JAZUOB010000199.1:0-7971 GCA_045604425.1 Clostridia bacterium | reverse complement strand
GGGAAGGGCATCTATAATATTCTCAAGCTGTGCAGGGTACACATTGTAGCCTGATGTGATAATCATTCTCTTGGCTCTGCCTTTGAAATATATAAAACCTTCACTGTCCATATATCCCAAATCCCCTGTATACACCCATTTGAGACCGTCGTCATGGACTCTTAGTGTATCGGCTGTTTCCTCCGGGCAATTCATATACTCCTGCATTACAGTAGGTCCTGCAAGAAGTATTTCTCCCTCCTGACCATAAGGAAGCTCCACGTCAGTGCCGGGGTTTACTATTTTGATATACGTATCAGGGAATGGAATTCCTATACTGCCTTTTTTATACATATTAAGTGGTGTAAGACAGCAGGCTGTGACAGTTTCAGTAGTGCCATAACCCTCTCTCACCTGAACTTTGCATTTATGGTCATACAAGAAAGTATCAAGCTTTTTCTTTAGCTCTACACTAAGTGAATCTCCACCTGAAAATACACCCTTAAGACTGCTGAGGTCAGCTTTTTCCATAGCCGGTGTTTTAAGCAGTGCTTCATACAGTGTGGGAACACCTGCAATAAAATTACACTTTGACTTAATCATCAGCTTGCCATAGCTTTTGGGAGTAAATCTTGGCACTAAAATACATCTTCCTGCCTGAGAAAGCATAGTATGTATGGACACACCAAGACCAAAACCATGAAATACCGGCATAGCTGCCAGCATCTTGTCGCCGGGTCTGAAAATCGGGTTTGCAGCTATTACCTGCTGACCTAAGGCATTGAAGTTTTTGTTTGTAAGAACAATACCTTTGCTTCTGCCGGTTGTTCCTCCGGAATACAGCACAACTGCAGGGTCGTCGCCCTTGCGTTTTACCTCATAATTATAAAAACAATGTTTGCCCATATTCAAAAATTCGTTCCACCTGATTATAGGCGCATCCTGAGGGATTTTTTGTATTTTTCTGCCCTCTGTGAGCATATATCCTGCTCTTATGGGTTTTGAAAGCTCGTCTTTCACACTGGCTATTACAATATTAACTACAGATGTATTCTGACGTATACTTTCAAACTTGTTGTAGAACTGGTCAAGTGTAATAGCTGTGACACTTTTGGAGTCATTCAAATAAAACTCTATCTCTTTTTCAGCAGAAAGAGGATGAATCATAGTAGCTATTGCACCCACAAGATTTACTGCATAAAACATGTATATAGCCTGGGGACAGTTTGGCAATGCTATTGTGACCCTGTCGCCCTCGCGCACTCCGATAGTTCTGAGGGATTTTGCACATTTTTTGATTTCGTTTATCATTTTTGAATATGTAGTCAGTGACCCCATAAACTCAAAAGCAACATTATTCGGATACTGTGTTGCTATCTTGTCCACCGCTTCAAACATTGAGCCCTCAAAATAATCAAGGTGCATGGGGACATCACCCATATGTTTTTCCCAGGGTGTTTTTGCTGTAGTACTGGGCATTTTAGTATTCCACCTCTTCATCTAATGGTTTTTCTAACAGCTCAGGATTTTCAAGAAGCGTCTTTAAAAGCCTTACTGTTTTTGAGAAATAATATCCGTCCGCTATTCTCTCATCTACAGTAAGTCCTATATCTACACTATCACGCATTTCAAAGCTTCCGTCCTCGTTATAAAATGGTCTTATCTTCTTCTCACCGATTACAACAAACACTGATGTTGTACCCCAGTTTGTAAGGTGGTGATAACCGCATTTAAGCTTGATAGACCCTAGATTTGTAAGAACTACCGATGAATAATACGGGTCTCCGCTTATTACAAAAGACGGCACCCAGCCATGACGGTCGAGAAAGCATACAATACTCACAATAAGCTTTGATATAAATCTTGGTATCTTATTAAAGAAATCCATACTTTGCTGGGTGCTGTCACCCTTTTCATCATTTCTGCAAAAGGATACCCTTTTATAGATTTCATTATGTATAGAATCAATATTATCCTTTGCATCAGACTTTATAATAGCCAAAGCTTCACCTGCATCATCTGCAAAAATCTTTTTGACAGTGAATGCAGCCGATACATCGTTTCGGTGATACAAATTTTTGTTCTGGATAAATCTGTTCATTTCAGGTCTTAAGGTGATAGTTTTTAAAGTGGCTGTAACAATAGCCTGAAACAAATTATACTTATACTCCGGATTATCTGCATTTTTTTTGGCAAGATATTCGTTTAGATTTGTAAGGTCAATTCTTTCTGAAATAAATGCCTCATTATCACATCGGTTTGGATATATAAGGGGCATTATAAAATGCATAGCATCGAGATTTCTAAGGAGCTTTCCGTCTTTGCGGTCGCCTAATCTTCTTTTTTGTTTCATAACATTATTCCCTTTCAAATTTTTAAACCTTCTATAATTATACATTATTCGACATAAATTGTCAACAAATAAAAACAAGGTAAATGCCTCAGTTGTCTGCATTTACCTTGTTTTTTTATTTTTTGAGTTCTATGCCTTTTGCTGAAAGATTTTTTATAATCTCGTTTACAGGCTCTGAAACCTCTTCTTTTGTAAGAGTCTTTTCAGGGTGAGAGAACAAAAGTCTGACTGTGATTGATTTGCCTGTTTCATCTGTATAGACGTCTGCCACTGATACATTCTTTATCAAAGAGCAATCAACTTCTTTTATAGTCTCAGAAATAGGCTGGAATTTGTCTGATACAAATGAAAGGTCTATCTCTATTTCAGGGAATCTTGAAGGCTCAACATAGGATATGCTGGCATTTTTGATTTTTGCAAATTTTTCTACATCAATTTCCAAGAACACTATATTGGCTTTCTTGTCAATCTTCTTTGATACTACAGAATTTACAATACCAATCTGTCCCAAAACTATGCCGTCAACGATAATGTTGTTGAGATTTTTGGGATGCTGATATGATTTTGAAGCTTCAGCTTTTTCAAAAGAAAGGCTTCTGTGCTTCAAATCGTCACAAACTACTGCCATTATATCACGAAGTTCAAAATACAGCTTCTCCATGTCCTTTGTTTTAGACAGCAGTGTAATGGCAAGTTTTTTGTGTTCGCGACACAAATTATCTTCGCCAATGCCGTCAACCACTCTGCCGATTTCGAACACTCCAAAATCTGTGCTCCATGCAGTATTTGTCTTGACCTGACAAAGCTGTGTAGGAACGATAGAACGTCTTATTGTCTTGATATTGGGGTTTGTAGCATTTATAAGCTCTACATTGTCTTCTATATCAACACCGAGCGCTTTATACTCATCATAATACTGCCATACATAAGAATGAAGCTCATGCATATTGTATTTTTTCACAAGAATATCTTTTATACGTTCTTCGTCGCTCTTTACACACTCTGTACGAACCGGGTACAAAGGAGCCTTGGCTGTATGGATATCAAAATTGTCATAGCCGTATATTCTGGTGATTTCTTCAATTATGTCAGCCTTTATTGTTACGTCCTTTGTGGCTCTGTAGCTTGGGACGTCCACTGTAAACACTTCACCATCAAGTACAACATCAAAACCTAAGGATTTAAGGGTATTTATAATTGTATTATTATCTATCTCAATACCTGTATAACGATTTACAAAAGGCTTGTCAAATGTAAGAGTGACTTTGTCATACTTCTTGGCATATTCATCTGTAAGTGATGAAACAACCTTTGCACCACTGTCAATATCTGTCAGAAGTTTTACAAATCTTGCCACTGCCACATCCGTCATTTCAGGGTCCAGACACTTTTCATAGCGCATAGAAGCATCTGTTCTGTGTGCAAGTCTTACAGTTGATTTTCTTATTGATGATGCATCAAAAGTAGCAGACTCCAGAGTAAGAGTAGTTGTGTCGTCTACAATCTCCGAGTCAAGCCCGCCCATAATACCTGCTATTGCAACCGGGGTATTATCATTGCATATCATAAGTGTATTTTCGTCAATCTGTCTGTCTACACCGTCAAGAGTTTTGAAAACAAAAGGCTTGTCAAAACGCTTTATTCTGATTTTTTCAACCTTTCTGGAGTCAAAGGCATGCATTGGCTGACCCATTTCAAGCATAATATAGTTTGTAAGGTCTGCCAGGAAATTAAGTGACCTCATAGCACAGTAATAAAGACGTATACGCATATTTACAGGGCTTATCTTTGTGCTGATATTTTCAAACTTGATACAGGAATATCTCTGGCAGAGATTGTCTTCAATCTTAAGGTCCACCTTTGAAAGATTGTCATACAAGGATAAATCCTGAACATCCAAAGGCTTCAGCGGTCTTCCTGCAAGCGCAGCAAATTCTCTGGCAATACCATAATGACCCCAAAGGTCAGGGCGGTTTGTCAAAGACTTGTTGTCTACCTCGAAAACGATATCGTCTATATCATATACACTCTTAAGGTCTGTTCCGTTTGGAATATCATCTGTTATTTCCATAATGCCGTCGTTATTGTCGCTGATACCGATTTCCTTTTCAGAACAGCACATACCGCATGATGTATATCCGGCAAGCTTTCTTGGAGCTATTGTAATATCGCCTATTTGTGCTCCAAGCGTTGCAAAAGCTGTCTTCATTCCCACTTTGACATTAGGCGCACCGCATACAACATCTGTAAGTTCCCCGTCGCCTGCGTCTATCTTGAGAAGATGTAGCTTTTTAGACTCCGGATGCTCTTCTACTGATTTGATTTCACCTACAACAATTCCGCTAAGGTCCATGCCCTTGAAAAATATTTCATTTTCAACCTCAGCAGTAGAAAGGGAAAATTTATTTATAAGCTCAAGCTTATCCAATCCGGACAGGTCTACAAAGTCCGAAATCCAATTCATTGATAAAAACATTTTCTTCTCTCCTTTCCTTATTTGTCGTCAGTAAACTGTGAAAGCACTTTAAGATTTCCGCTGTTTAGGTCACGGATATCCTTTACTCCGTACTTCATCATAGCAAGTCTGGTCAGACCCAAGCCAAAAGCAAAGCCTGTATATTCATCAGGGTCTATACCACCGGCTCTAAGTACTTCAGGATGTATCATTCCGCAAGGACAAAGCTCCAGCCAACCGCTGTGCTTACATGACGGGCATCCGTCTCCGCCGCAGATAAGACAGCTTATATCAAGCTCAAATCCCGGCTCCACAAAGGGAAAGAATCCCGGTCTCAAACGCACCTTGATATCCTTTTGGAATACTTCTGAAAGCATAGTTTTCATGAAGAATATCAAGTTGGATATAGATATATCCTTGTCAACCATTACACCTTCCATCTGGAAGAATGTATTTTCATGGCAGGCATCTGTAGCTTCGTTTCTGAAACATCTTCCGGGGAATATTGCCTTTATTGGCTTTCCTTCTTCAAAAAGCTGCTTTTTATATTTTTTGTATATAGCATTTTGTGCGGCTGAAGTCTGAGACTTCAAAAGCTGACCATTTTGTAAATAATAAGTATCCTGCATATCTCTTGCAGGGTGGTCCTTTGGAATATTCAAAGACTCAAAACATTCATAGTCTGTAACTACTTCGCTGTAGTCCTCTACAGTAAAGCCCATAGACTTAAAAATTTCCTCGCACTGTCTTTGAACAAGAGTAATGGGATGATATGAACCTCTTGAAAGGTCTTGAGGCATAGAAATATCAAACTCAGGCATACGGCTGTTTTCAAGTTCTATTTCCTTTTTATGAAGTTCTTCTCTTTTTTCAGAGATAGCATCATTTACTTCTGTTTTGAGCACATTTACGCTTTGTCCGAATGCTTTTTTCTCCTCAGGAGAGAGATTTCGCATCTCCTGCATAAGCTCTGTTATATATCCTTTTTTGCCTGTATATTCAACTCTGATTTTTTCAAGGGCATCCATACTGTCAATTTTAGCAAGCTCTTCAAAAAAGGTTTGCTTCAATTGTGTTGTTTTATCTGACATAATCACTAATATCCTTTCCTATTCTGTCTTTGGCTTAAAACTCGGCATAAGCTGAAGTTTGAACAGATTATTTTTGTGTTTTGTGTCAATAATTTCTTTGATTTTCTGATCTTCTATCTCGCCTGTGCGGATATATTTGTCTAAAACTGCATAGGTAAATCCAAGATTGTCTTCATCGGTTTTGCCGCACAGTCCGTCTATTGGTGTCTTTTCCACCAAATCTTCCGGCAGGTTTAGTACTCTGCCGATTTGCTTCACCTCATCAACTGTAAGGTTTGAAAGGGGTGAAAAATCTCCTGCTGCATCCCCGTATCTTGTGGAATATCCAACCCAGTCTTCTGAAAGATTACAGGTATTGACCACTCTGCCATTCATACTCTGGGACACCGCATACAAAACCGTCATTCTTATTCTTGGTGGAATATTGATTATTGTCTGCTCTTTTATATCAAGTCCCGCAGCTTTAAGGCTTTCATGAACGCCGGATACGCACTGACCCACATTTACAACTATGTGCTGTATTCCCAGGTGCTCTACCAATTTGTATGCACAGTCAATATCTTTTTGAACTCCGGAAGGCATAAGCACGCCTATCACTCTGTCTTTTCCAAGCGCCTCTTTGCACAAAGCGGCAGCTACAGAACTGTCTTTCCCGCCCGAAATACCAATAACGGCATTGCAGTCTTTTCCGTTTTGTTCAAAAAACTCTCTAATCCAACACACACATTGCTCTGTTGTTTTTTTGGCATCAAACATTAAATCCACCTCTTCTTGACGGTAATTATGCATCAATTGTGGAGATTGTAAGAGTAGTCTCCTCCAAAACATCCAACAGCACACGTACAGTATCAAGGGCTGTGAAAATTGTCACATTATTGTCTGTGGCAAATCGTCTTATCTCATAGCCGTCACTCATCTGTCCTGCTGAGCCTATATCTTTTGTATTGATCACATATGCAATATGTCCTTGTCTAAGTGCTTCCGGAATTTCATCACTGCCGTTGCTGATTTTTTCAAGAACATGAGTGCGTATTCCGTTTTTCTTCAAGAACTCTGCTGTGCCGCTTGTAGCTTCGATATTGAAGCCAAGATTATAAAATCTCCGGATAAGCCCAAGTGCTTCTTCTTTGTCCTTGTCTGCTATTGTAGCAAAAACTGTACCATAGTTCTGGAGCTTCATTCCGGATGCCTGAAGTGCCTTATAAAGCGCACGGTTGAGCTTGTCGTCATATCCTATAGCCTCACCTGTAGACTTCATTTCAGGCGAAAGATATGCATCAAGACCACGTATTTTTGCAAATGAGAATACCGGAACTTTTACATACCATCTGTTCTTTTCTTTTGGATATACATCAAATATTCCCTGCTCCTTGAGGCTCTTGCCCATGATAACTTCTGTGGCAATATCTGCAAGAGAATAGCCTGTTGCCTTAGACAAGAACGGTACGGTTCTTGATGATCTGGGGTTTACTTCTATGATGTATACGTTTTCATTTTCGTCCACTATAAACTGGATATTATAAAGACCTACTATACCTATGCCTATGCCAAGCTTCTTTGCATACTGAAGTATAATACCTTTAACCTTGTCGGATATACTGAAGGTTGGATATACGCTGATAGAGTCACCGCTATGGACACCTGTACGTTCTACAAGCTCCATTATTCCCGGAACAAATACATCCTTACCATCACAGATTGCATCGATCTCTACTTCCTTGCCCTGAATATACTTGTCTACAAGCACCGGCTTGTCTTCGTCAATTTCAACGGCAGTCTTGAGATAGGTTTTAAGCTGCTCTTCGTTTGCAACTATCTGCATTGCTCGTCCGCCCAAAACAAAGCTTGGTCTTACAAGTACAGGATAGCCTATTTCTTTAGCCGCATCAATTCCGTCTTGTATTTTTGTAACAGCTCTGCCCTTTGGCTGCGGAATATCAAGGCTCTTCAAAACCTTTTCAAAGCTGTCTCTGTTTTCTGCTCGCTCTATAGCTTCGCAGTCAGTACCGATTATTTTTACTCCTCTCTTCATAAGAGGCTCGGCAAGGTTAATTGCTGTCTGGCCGCCCAGAGAAGCAATAACACCTTCAGGC
>JAZUOB010000198.1:0-6278 GCA_045604425.1 Clostridia bacterium | reverse complement strand
ACAACAGCAACCACCGCGATGAATACAATAATAACTCCTGTGTTACGAACTAATTGTGATTTTGATGGCCATGTAGCTTTTGCAAGCTCAGACTTTGTTTCTTTAAAAAAGCCGCTAATTCTCTTAGAGAGACTCTTTTTTGTTGTTTCAGCCATGATAACACATCCTTACTTTATAAATTTTTAATCTTCGCGGAAATTATTTTGTTTCCTTATGGAGTGTATGCTTTCTGCAGAATCTGCAGTACTTGTTCATCTCCAGTCTGTCAGGATCGTTCTTCTTGTTCTTCATAGTGTCATAGTTTCTCTGCTTACACTCTGTGCATGCAAGTGTGATTTTTACTCTCATTAGTTACACCTCCAAAACTTGCTATCATAAATAATTCTGCTCATTTTTTTACACATAAAAAAAGAGCCTTAACGCACGAATAATTATAGCATGCGTCAAAACCCTTTGTCAAGCATCTTTTGAAATATTTTTGTATTATAGGTGATTATTATCATAAATTCGTCGATTTGACCTATTTTATACTGCAATTATGCCACAAAACTACATATTTTTGTGGGATTGTCAATGACTTTTGTGTATCTTTTTTGTTAAATTATTGATTTGATATGCTTTTTATGATATGATTTGATTGAGTATTTGCGGTCTTTTTTTAAGATAATATGCAAGAGCTGTGCCCATTATTCCGGCACTTGCCGCCTCTCCCAAAAATACGGTAAAAGCAAAATACCAGTATGTACCCGAGATGCCGTATGCATATATCAAAATCAAAGGCACTATAAAAGTATTTGAAAGTATCGGTGGAATGCTTGTAAGAAATGTATATTTCCTTAGAAGGCGTGTACCTATTGCACCCACCAGAGTTGCAAAAGCGCCTCCTAATATATTCATAAGCACTCCGTCTGTAAAAAGATTTGATAAAAGACAGCCTACAAAAAGTCCGGGCACGGCTGCCGGTGTAAGTGCAGGCAGAATCGTCAGAGCTTCTGACAGGCGAAGCTGCACAGCACCGTTTGCAAGACCGAAAGCGTTTGATACAAATGTCAGTACTATGTACGCTGTGGCTATCAGGGCACTTTGGCTGATAAATAAACTTTTTTTCATAATATATTTCTCCCTAGTTTTGTTTTAGGTGAGGATGGTTTCGAACTCACCAAAGCTATTATACATCCCTTTAACTATTTTGTCAATAATATCAAGGAGGCACAATGAAACCTAATTTTTTAAGACACACTATAGCACCTCTGCTTGCCGCGATTATATGGGGAACAGCATTTGCAGCGCAAAGCATCTCGGCTGATTATATTCAGCCCATGACCTTTAATGCACTAAGAGGACTAATCGCAAGTATAACACTTTTCGTGGTTTACATAATTTATAGAAAAGCAGCTAAAAAAATAACACCACCCGCGCCGTTTCCCTGGAAAAAGCTTCTTCCCGGAAGCATACTTTGTGGTATTTTTCTCGCTCTTGCATCCAACATGCAGCAGCTTGGTATCGGTGGCACATCAGCAGGTAAAGCAGGCTTTATAACCGCACTGTATATAGTAATCGTTCCGATTCTCAGCATTTTTATAGGCAAAAAATGCCCACTCAAAGTATGGATAAGCGTGGCTATTGCCACCTTGGGATTATATTTTCTGTGTATAACGGACAAATTCACCATATCATCAGGTGACTTTTATGTGCTCCTGTGCGCTGTTTTGTTTTCCCTGCACATACTCATTATAGATAAATACACACAAGAGGTAGAGGGCATTTTATTGTCCCTTGGACAATTTATAGTGGTGACAATTATATCAGGCATCGGCATGATTATTTTTGAAAAGCCCTCACTTTCAGGGATAATACATTGCATACTTCCTGTTTTGTATGTGGGAATTTTCTCAAGCGGCGTGGCGTACACACTGCAAATTATCGCAATGCGAGGCGCAAACCCCACAAAAATCTCTATTCTTTTGAGCCTTGAGTCTGTATTCTCGGTTATAGGCGGTGCGATTTTGCTGTCAGAAAAACTTACTCAAAGAGAATATTTAGGATGTATTCTGATGTTTTCGGCTGTAATTTTGTCACAGCTTCCGTCTAAAACACAAAAAAAGGAGAAATAAATGAGTATTTATGCTTTATCCGACCTGCATCTGCCCCTTGGAATAGATAAGCCAATGGACATATTCGGCAGGGGTTGGGAAAACTATGTGGAAAGAATACAAGAAAACTGGCAAAGCACTGTAAATCCCCAGGACACCGTTGTGCTCGGCGGAGATTTCAGCTGGGCCACATATCTTGAAGAAGCATACAAAGATTTTGAATTTCTAAAAGCTCTCCCGGGCAAAAAAATTCTTCTTAAAGGAAACCACGATTATTGGTGGACAACAGCAAAAAAACTAAAGGAGTTTACCTCCTCAAACGGATTTTCTGACATGGAATTTCTTCACAACAACTCCTTCATCATAGAAAATACCGCCATATGCGGCACAAGAGGCTGGTCGTGGGACGGGCAAAGCTCCGGCGAGGACAAAAAAATCTACGAAAGAGAGCTTGTACGCCTGAAACTTTCTCTTGACAGTGCAAAGGCTGCGGAAGAAATACTGGTTTTTACACATTTTCCGCCCACAAGCCAAAATGAATTTCACAAAATTCTCAAAGAGTACAATGTAAAAAAATGTTTTTACGGACATCTTCACGGACCGTCGCACTCTTCTGCTTTTTGCGGACTCTATGACGGGGTGGAATATGTCCTTGTTTCAGGGGATTATCTTGGCTTTCAACCGCTGAAAATCAAATAAGAAAGGGAAAAATCATGAGCAAACATTCATATCTTCATGAATATCTTACAAACTTGCCTGACTTTATTTTTGATTATATCGAAATTTACTACACCGGTGAAAGCATCAACACTCAAATCGGATATTGCATCGACCTGCGTATATTTCTTGAATATTTAAGCAAATTTAAATTCAGGGACGTTCAGGCTTTGGAGGACTTTACCTGCGAACACATGAAAAAGGTACGTGCCGAGGATATTATAAGATTTAAAGCTTATCTCAAAGAATATCAAAGCACCTATATCTCTCCCGACGGAAAACCGGTGACCCGCACAAGACGAAACTCAGCCTATGGAATAAACAGAAAGCTGTCCAGTGTCAGAGGTCTTTTTGCATATCTTTATAAGACAGACCAAATACCTGAAAATGTCACAGATAAAGTGGACATGAACAAGCTGCACCAAAAAATCAAAAAGCCTCTTTCTACGCAGGAAACCCTTAGGCTTTTAGATATTCTCTATCATGGAGAAAACTTTTTCAGCGGCAGGTATCTGTCAGAGTATTTAAGAACAAAACAAAGGGATATTGCAATCCTTATTTCCTACCTTGGCACCGGAGTCAGAGTCAGCGAGCTTGTGAACCTGAACATTCAGGATGTATGCTTTGACACATCTTCTTTTATTGTCACAAGAAAAGGCGGCGATGAGCAGGAAATATTTATGCCCGTACAAGTTGAAAACGAGCTTTATAACTATATTCAGCAAAGAAAAGAAATGGAAGATATCAAGGACAAGGACGCTCTTTTTATAAGCCGTCAGGGCAAGAGAATGACTGTGTCCTCTGTGGAAAAAATGCTGAAAAAATACTGCACTCAAGCAGGAATAATAGACCCTGATAAATCAAGACCTCATGCTCTTCGAAGAACTTTTGCCTGCCGACTTCTTGAAGACGGAGTGGACATTAAAATGGTGGCAGAGCTTATGGGCCACAAAAACATTGAAGTCACCCACAAGTTCTATGCCCAGTACAATTCCCAGGCAAAACGCGAAGTCATGAGAAAAATCGATGTGACGGGCAAAAACATGTAATTTTTTGTATTTATATAAAAAAATAAGTGTGTTTTATCTATAAAATAGGCAAAATACCGATATTTTATAAAAAACAAGAAAAAAACTTGAAAACACAAATGGTTTGTGCTATACTGTGTAATGGCTTTGAGTGTGTTCACTGCACAGGCCAAATTTACGAAGGGAGGATGAAGAAGTGAAAGAAGGAATTCATCCCGATTATAAGCCTACAACAATTCGTTGTGCTTGCGGTGCTGTAATTGAGACAGGCTCCACAAGAGAAGATATCCAGGTGGAAATCTGCTCAAACTGTCATCCATTCTTTACCGGAAAGCAGAAGCTTGTTGATACAGGCGGTAGAGTTGAAAAGTTTAACAAACGTTTCAACAGAGGTTAAACCATTTATTTTAACCGTACGCTCAGATGACCGAATCACCAACGGTTTCTTGGCATACGGGGGTCATTGAAATTATAGGAGGTGAAATTCATGACAAAGGAACGCAAAGAAGAGCTTATCAAAGCTTATGCAACTCATGAAGGAGATACCGGATCTCCAGAGGTACAGATTGCACTTCTCACAGAGAGAATCAATCATCTTAACAACGAGCATCTTAACTACCACAAAAAAGACCATCACTCAAGAAGAGGTCTTCTTATGATGGTTGGTAAGAGACGTGGTCTTCTCAACTACCTTAAGTCACAGGATATCGAAAGATACAGAGCTTTGGTAGCAAAACTCGGTCTCAGAAAGTAATTATAGCCGCAAAGCAGTTTGTTTTGCGCGAAAGTGTATAGGCAAACGATTGTGGGTATTTATTTGCGATCGCTTGCCTTTAATACATTTTAAGTCAAAAAGCGAGGATAGGATTTAGCTAATAAACGGAGCGTATAACAAGCTTGTATGCTGCGTTTATTCGCTAAAATTTATCTTCGCACAAATATAAAAAGAAGATAAAAATATGTTTAAAACATTCGAAACAACCTTGGCCGGCAGACCTTTGGTAGTTGAAACCGGCAAAATGGCAATGCCCACAAACGGACATTGTCTTGTACGATACGGCGACACAGTGGTAATGGTGAATGTCACTGCATCAAGAAACCCAAGAGAAGGCGTAGACTTCTTCCCTCTTTCAGTAGATTATGAAGAAAAGCTTTATTCTGTAGGTAAAATCCCCGGCGGCTACATCAAGCGTGAGGGCAAACCCAGTGAAAAGGCAATCCTTACAAGTCGTGTCATTGACAGACCTATCCGTCCGCTTTTCCCTCAAGACCTCAGAAACGACGTATCTGTTGTTGCTACGGTTTTGTCAGTTGAGCAGGACAACCCACCTGAAGTTGCAGCGATGATTGGTACTTCTATCGCACTTTCAATTTCAGATATTCCATGGAACGGCCCAATCGGCGGTGTATGGCTTGGTCTTATAGACGGCAAGTATGTTATCAACCCAACTGTTGCTGAAAGAGAACAAAGCGAAATGCAGGTGACTATCGCAGCTACTCGTGAAAAGGTAGTTATGATAGAAGCAGGCGCAAACGAAGTTCCGGAAGATGTAATGCTGGAAGGCATCAAGTTTGCCCACAAGGCTATCATCGAAATCGTAGACTTTATCGAGAGCATCCAGAAGGAAATCGGCAAAGAAAAATTTGAGTACACACATCACGATATTGACCATGTACTCTATGACAGAATAAAAGACACTGAATATGCAAATCTCCAGCACGCTCTTGACACAGACGACAAAAACGTACGTGACGAAAGAGTAGGCGTAATCACTGACAGAATTATCGAAAATCTTCAGGCAGAATACCCCGACATTGCTACAGACATCGGTGAAATCATTTACAAGATGCAAAAAGAAATCGTAAGAGAGTGGCTTGTACAGGGAAGACGTGTTGACGGCCGTGGTCTTGACGAAATCAGACCTTTAGCTGCTGAAGTTGATATTCTTCCAAGAACTCATGGTTCAGGCTTGTTTACAAGAGGACAGACTCAGGTGCTCACAGTGGCAACACTTGCTCCACTTTCTGAAATCCAGAAGCTTGACGGTATTGACAACGAAGAAACAAAGAGATATATGCACCACTACAACTTCCCTTCATACTCTGTAGGTGAAACAAGACCTTCAAGAGGCCCAGGAAGACGTGAAATCGGTCATGGTGCTTTGGCAGAGCGTTCACTTGTTCCTGTACTCCCTTCTGAAAGTGAATTCCCATACGCAATCAGAACAGTATCAGAAGTTCTTTCTTCAAACGGATCGACTTCACAAGGCTCTGTGTGCGGTTCTACACTTGCGCTTATGGCAGCAGGCGTGCCTATCAAAGCTCCCGTTGCAGGTATCTCATGTGGTCTTATTACTACTGATGACGGCTTTACAACAATGGTTGACATCCAGGGTCTTGAAGACTTCTACGGTGAAATGGACTTCAAGGTAGCAGGTAC
>JAZUOB010000197.1:0-5031 GCA_045604425.1 Clostridia bacterium | reverse complement strand
AGGATATTGCGGCTTTGCTTCCAAAAGATTTAGAAACAAATGAAGCTGTAGAGATTGTTGAGGATTTGCCGGAAGTTATAAAAGCACCAATAAAAAAAGGTGATGTAATAGGTAAAATATCTTACAACTACAAAGGACAGATGATAGGTCATGGGGATTTGATTGCCACAAATGATGTTCAAAGAAATATACTCTTGTTTGTTTATCATTTGATAATGGCGGTTCTTACAAGCCCATTCTTCTTAGTGCCTGTAATCCTTGTATTGATTATGCTGATTATAAGACGTATCAATATCAGAAAACAGGAAAAGCTGAAAAGATTAAGACGCCTTCGTGGGAAACAATCAAATACTCAAATGCGCGCCGGAACAAAAAGACCGGTAAACCAAAGGTTTGAAGATGCTACACCAAGACGCTCTCAACCTACATCGAGAAGAAGTCGCAGGTAAAATAAAAATGTTGGGGATGAGACAAAATTCTTTCAGTTTGTCGCATCCCCTTTTTAAAAGAAAGAGGTTTCACTTATGAAAAATGTTCTTATTACCGGGGGAAGCCGTGGGATTGGCAGAGCTTGTGTAACTTTATTCAGCCAAAAAGGGTGGAAAGTGTTTTTCACTTATGAAAAAAATGACGCAAAAGCCCTGGAGGTTTCAGAGAATACAGGTGCGGTGGCTATAAAATGTGATGTAAGCAGTAAAGATGATATCAATAAAATCTGTGAGTATGAAAAGAGATTTGATTGTATAGTCAATAATGCAGGAATTTCTCAACAGATTTTGTTCACTGATATAGAAGAGAAACAATGGGACAGAATGTTTGATGTGAATATAAAATCAATGTTCTTGGTTACCCAGAAGTTCATACCTGAAATGATAAAGGCACATACAGGCAGTATAGTCAATATTTCGTCTGTGTGGGGAATTGAGGGTGGAAGTATGGAGGTACACTATGCATCTTCAAAAGCAGCAGTAATAGGCTTTACAAAAGCATTATCCGATGAAATGGCACCGTCAGGTATCAGGGTAAACTGTGTAGCACCCGGAGTCATTGACACAGACATGAATTCTCATTTGTCAGATGATGATATGTTGTCGCTAAAGGAGGCAACTCCCCTTATGAGTATCGGCACTCCCATGCAGGTGGCAGAGGCAGTATACTTTTTGGCAGATTCTGAGAGCTTCATTACAGGAGAAGTGCTGAAGGTAAGCGGTGGATTTTAAAAAAATCTTGATTTTTTATGCAGTAAATGGTATAATATTTGTGAATATTATGCAATTTCTGTGATAATAAGGGGTGAGGTATATGCTGCGTGTTGCGGTTATTCCCAATACAAAAAGGATAGTGAGCTTATAATTACAAAAAAGCTTGTGAATATACTTAAAGACAAAGCTGAAATTATTCTTCCAAAGGAATTTGACACAGTATTTTCACAGTGTACATGCGTTGATAATATATATAAAATCGCGGATATAGCAGTGGTAGTGGGCGGTGACGGCACCGTTATCAACTCGGCGCTTCCGTGTGCTGAAAATGACGTGGCAATGCTTGGAATCAATCTTGGAAGAGTAGGTTTTATGTCCGAAGTGGAAGTAGAGTCTTTGTCAAAAGCGGCAGATGCTCTTGAAAAGGGAGATTATGATATAGAAACCCGCATGATGATGGATGTGGAAATAATCTCTAAAACCGGCACAAAAAAAGTATATCATGCACTAAATGACGCAGTTGTACAAAAAGCTGACGGTGTAAATCTTGTAGGTATAGAATTATTCTGTGAGGATGAAAAAATTATACAGTATGTATCCGACGGAATTATTATCTCTACGCCTACCGGCTCTACCGGTTATAATTTGTCAGCAGGAGGTCCGGTTGTCAATCCGTTGATGGATTTGTTTGTTGCAACAGCCATTTGTCCTCATATGCTTACAGCACGTCCGGTAGTTCTTCCCAGCGACAAAGCAATCACCATCACATCAGGCTGTGGAGTTGAAAACATGGCTGAAGCCGTTATAGACGGCAAAAAGGTGTGTGAGGTTATGCCGGGGGATAAGGTAGTAATAAAAAAATCAAAATATACAGCAAAGCTTATAAAAATTATCAGACGTTCATTTTATGATACAATGATAGAAAAACTTCTGTAAATATTGGAGGTAGTGCGGCTTATGAAAAACTCAAGACAAGAAATAATTTTAGAAATTATAAAAGAAAATAAAATTCGCACCCATGAAACCTTGGTTGCAGAACTTGCAAAGCGTGGTGTGTATGTTACTCAGGCCACAGTATCAAGAGATATCAAAGACCTTGGTATAGTGAAAGTTCCCGACACCCAAGGCTCCATATACGCAGTATCAGCTCGCTGGGACAATCCTTTGAGAAAATATGCAGGCGATGTGGAATCTGTTATACAAGCAGGCAATCTTGTGATAATACGTACAAATCCCGGTATGGCATCAGCTATTGCCGCTGCCATAGACAGCCAGATGCATAGTGAAATAGCAGGTTCGATAGCCGGAGATGATACTATTTTTGTTGCAGGTGCATCTTTAAAAATCAGCCGTGATATTACCGAAAAGCTTGAAAAGTACTTCACACCAAACCTATAATAACGGAGAAATAAATAATGCTCAGAGAGTTATATATAAAAAACGTGGCAGTTATCGAGGACGTCCACGTACAATTCGAAAACGGTTTGAATGTTCTCTCCGGTGAAACAGGTGCCGGAAAATCAATAATTATTGACTCTATAAACATGATTTTAGGCGAAAGAACAAGCCGTGAATATGTCCGTCATAATACAGACCGTGCTAGAGTACAAGCTGTTTTTGATACCACAGATAAGGTGCTTTGTTTGTTGGAGGAGCTTGGAATTGATTTAGAAGATGACTCAGTTATCCTTACAAGAGATATAACCAGCGACGGCAAAAGCACCGCCAGAATAAACGGTGTTGTTGTGCCGCTTTCATCTATGCGTGAAGTGGCATCGTGTCTTGTAAATATTCACGGTCAGCATGACAATCAAGCGCTTTTGTCATCACCAAGGCATATAGAGTTTTTGGATGAATATGCGAAAAATCTTCAGCATCTAAAAGAGTATAGATCGGTATATAATCAGCTTAAGGATGTACAAAACCGCATCACAGAACTTTTGACCGGACAAAAAGAAAAAGAAGAAAAGGCAGAGCTTATGCGTTTTCAGGTAGAGGAGATTTTGTCTGCAAATCTGACAGTGGGCGAAGATGAGAGCTTGTTGACTCAAAGAGAGCAGATTGTAAACGCAGAAAAAATTCAGGAAAGCGGTCTTTTTGCTTATAATAATTTATACGGTGCTGAAATGGGCAGTGTGTATGAGCTTATTTCAGACTCTATATCAAAGCTTGAGAGTATAACAGACTATGCCCCACAGCTTTTAGAGGCTTATAATTCCCTTACAGATTCAAAATATGCTGTAGAGGACGCAGCACATACAATTAAGGATTATGCTGATAATGTAGAGTTTGACAAGGAGCTTCTGGACAGTATAGAGGAAAGACTTGACCTTATAAGCAATCTGAAACGAAAATACGGAAAAGAAATAAGCGATATTATAGAATTTGCGTCAAATGCTCAAAAAGAACTGGAAGTTATATCTGATATTGAGGGCGCAGTTGAAAATCTAAAGAAGCAGGAAAAAGAGCTTACACAAGCTCTCAAAAAGTGCGCAGATGAATTGTCTTTAAGAAGACAAAAAGCAGCAAAAGAGATAGACAAAAAAATTACTCGGGCACTTTATGACCTGAATATGCCGGGCGCTGAATTTTTTGTTGAAATTACACCTACAGAGCCTCAATCAAACGGTATTGACACTGCTCAGTTTCTTATACGTACAAATCCCACAGAGCCGCTGAAGCCTCTTATCAAGATAGCATCAGGAGGAGAACTTTCCAGGACAATGCTGGCATTGAAAACCATACTCACAGACGGAGTTGACACATTGATTTTTGATGAGATTGACACCGGAGTTTCAGGCATGGCGGCAAAAAGAATAAGCGAAAAGCTTTTTGAAATATCACAAAACAAGCAGGTTTTGTGTATTACCCACCTGCCGCAGTTGGCTTCTATGTGCGACTGTCATTTCCTTATTGAAAAATCCATGAGCGAAAACAGAGCTACAACAGTTGTCAGAAAGCTGGACACAGAGCACAGAGTGCTTGAGATTGCTCGTTTGTCCGGGGGTCACAGTACTGAAACATCAAAAGCCCATGCTCTTGAAATGCTGAATACATGTGATGCATATAAAAGGGGGGAGCGTAAATGAGGCAGACCGGCAAGGTTGTAGATGTAAAGGATGATTTTTTGGTACTGTCAGTAGTCAGGGATTCTGCTTGTGGTGAAAGCTGTGCATCTTGCTCGTCAAAATGCTCCCTGAAAAATACCACTGCCACAGCAGACAAAATAATCGGAGTAAACAAAGGCGATACTGTGGAATTTGAAATGTCTTCATCCAAAGTGATGTGGGCGGCATTTCTGGTGTATATAACACCGCTAATTGTGCTGATGCTTGGATATATTATTGCTGTGCTTTTGGGCATAAGCGAAGGCAGAAGTGTACTTGTTGGAATTATAGCTATGGCTTTTTGGTTTTTTGTAGTCCATTTTATAGACAAAAAGCTGTCAAAACACTATAAGCATACTATTGTAAAAAAAATAGAAGGGGATAATTGATGTACGGATATCAGGTATTTCATGAAGAACTCATGGATACACTTATAAAGACAGTCAGAGAAGGTAACAATCCTCATTCATATATTTTTGAAGGTGCGGCAGGTCTTGGGAAAAATGCAGCGGCAGAGCTTTTTGCTGCTGCCATTTGTTGTGATGACAAAAATGCACCTTGTACACAGTGCAAGTCATGTATTATGGCTTCTGCAGGTACACATCCTGACATCAAGAGGGTAGAGCCTTTAAAAGACAAAAAAACTATTGGCGTTGATGTTATACGGGATACAAATGCCGATGCTATGCTAAAACCATTTTTTTCAGAAAAAAAGGTGTATA
>JAZUOB010000196.1:0-9986 GCA_045604425.1 Clostridia bacterium | reverse complement strand
GATTATAAGAGTGCAAGTGAGGTTCTTTCTGCAACAAACACTTATTATATTAAAACAGGTATAATATACTCTGTTATTGTTTTAGCTATTGCACTTGTTTATGCTTATGCTGTACCTACATCCATAGACAGCGGTGTTTTGTTTTTTATGGTTATACTAAATGCAATACCGTCGCTTTTCAGCTATTTTGTTCAGGCAAAATACAGAATACTTATGGAAGTAGACGGCAGAAAGTATGTAATAAACAACGCAGAGACAATTCTGCAGCTTGTATCTACTATAGGCAAAATACTTGTTTTGCTTCTCACAGACAGCCTCATTCTTATTCAGCTTGTTTATTGCATAATTTATCTTGGACAGCTTTTGTTTTTGTATTTGTATGCAAAACGAAGATACAAATGGCTTGACCTGAAAGCCAAGCCTGATTTTCAGGCTATATCCCAAAAGAATTCAGTTTTGTTGCATCAGCTTTCAGGCATGGTGTTCAACAATACTGATGTAATACTTATCTCCATTCTTTGCGATTTTAAGGCGGTAAGTATTTATGCCATATATAATATATTCTTTTCACAGGTACAGAATTTTATAACAAGCGTGGTTTCATCTTTTACCTTTTTTCTGGGTCAGACCTTCCATACCGGCAGAAAAAAGTTTGATAAGCTGTTTGATGCATATGAAACCTTTTATATAATGGCGACTTATATCATTTATACTCTTATGGCAGTTTTTTTGCTGCCGCTGATACAGATGTATACAAGAGGAATAAACGACGCTGACTACACAAATACATTTCTTGTTTTGTTGTTTGTTGTAATGAATCTGGTGTCTAATGCAAAGCTTCCTGCAAACAGTATTATTGAGTATTCTGGTGATTTTCAAAAAACACGCTCTCATGCAATCTGGGAGATGATTATAAATATTTCCGTCTCCATTATTGCTATTTTGTATATGGGAATATGCGGAGCAATACTTGGTACTATTGCGGCGCTTGTATACAGAGGAATAGTTACAATCTATTTTTCAAACCGCAAGGTTCTAAAAAGAAGTCAGATGTGTACATACAAAATCATTATTTCAAACAGTGCAGTTTTTGCAGGGATTATGCTTGTATTCTTTGTAGACACATTCAGTAATATTTCATTTTTGAAGCTTTTATTAAGCGGAGTTGTTCATTCTGTATGGATTGTAGGATTATTTCTGATTGTAAACTTATTGTTTAATAAATCTGCTTTTAAAACTATTTTGGAAATATACAGGGGGAATAAAAAGTCATGAGTATTCCAAAGGTGATTTATTATTGCTGGTTTGGAAAAGGTAAGATGCCTGCTCTTTCAGAAAAATGCATAAAAAGCTGGAAGAAGTATTGTCCTCTATATAAAATAGTTTGCCTTAACGAAGAAAATTTTGATATAAATGAGAACCGATATTGCCATGAAGCATACACTGAGGGAAAGTGGGCTTTTGTAAGCGATTATGCAAGACTTAAAGTGATTTATGAAAGTGGCGGTATTTATCTTGATACAGATGTTGAACTTATAAAACCTCTTGATGAACTAATCAAAGAAAACGGTTATATGGGTTTTGACGACAATGGCATGATTTCAACAGGTCTTGGTTTTGCAGCGCCCAAGGGAAATGAATTGGTTGGTGCACTTCTTTCTGACTATGACGATATTTCTTTCATTCTTCCTGACGGCACCTTAGACCTTCTGCCTTGCCCTGACAGAAACACAAAGACCATAGAAAGACTTGGAATGGATATCAGTAATAAAAATCAGATTTTTATGGGTATACATATGCTTCCTGAAGATTATCTGTGTCCTATGAAATATTACACAGGGAAAAAACTGATAACAAAAAACACTTATTCAATACATCATTTTAGTGCTTCATGGATTTCTTCCACCGCTAAACGCACACTTTTTGTAAAGCGGCTTATTGGCAGGAAATTGTATGACAAGTTATATGGGAAGTTTTTACACAAATTTAAATGGCTGGAGTGGTAAGTTTGCCTGAAAAAGTATTTAAAAAGCTTAATGAATATATTTTGCCCCAGTGGAAAGTTTGCTTTTTTGCGGCTTTGATTGTGGGGCTTATAGCTCATTTATATAAAATAACAAACTGGCTTCCAAACTGGGACTCTTTGGTATTCAGATATGACTCACAGAACATGGTTGCTCTTGGAAGATGGTTTTTGCCGGTTGTATGTTCATTCAGCTCATTTTATGATTTGCCGTTTTTGAACGGAATAATTGCAGTGGTGTTTCATGCGCTTGGCTCTGTATGTATTTGCAAAATACTTGATGTACAGAAAAAAACCACAGCGTTTTTGATAGGCGCTGTAATTGTTACATTCCCTACAGTTACTTCTGTTATGATGTACAACTATGTAGCGGACGGCTATAGTATTGCATTTTTCCTGTCCACACTGGCAGCTTTGTATATGACAAAAGAGAGACCGAGGTATCTCGTAGCCGCTGTATTTATTGCTTTATCCACCGGTATTTATCAGGCGTATATAACTGTCACAATAATGCTTGTTTTACTAAAGCTTATTGATGAAATAATTTATCATGGTGCATCTTTTCGTGTGGTTTTGAAAAAAATCCTCTGTATGCTTCTTACAGGGGTTTTGGGTGTGGTATTATACAGTGTTATACTCAAAATCATTCTTGGGATTTTTTCACTTGAGCTTCTTGATTATCAGGGCATCAATTCTTCAGCTGCACTTTCAGGAATTGACTTGCCGGCATCTTTATATGTAATAAAAGAGACTTTTCTTGACTGCTTCTTCGATTTGTCCGAGGGCCCAAATGTATACTTTGTGATGAATGTTTTTGCTTTGACATTTACAATTTTACATTACATCAAATACATAATTAAAAATAAATTCCATAATATCTTTTTGGTTGTTATTCTCGCTGCTTTTTTAGTGGTGGGAGCCGGTGCTCTTGCTTTTGTAAATGCCGGAGTTGACTACCACAATCTGATGCTTATGGGCTACTCGGTATTCTATCTGTTTTTCCTGATTCTTTATGAAAGGGGAACAGATACAAACGAAAAATATGTTTACATCAAATGTTGGTGTATATTGATAGCATCAGCCATAATAATTTTAAATCAGGTGGTTATCTCAAACGTCAGCTACCACAAAGCACAAATTGCATACGAAAAATCTTACGGGGTTTTGATTCGAATAGCAGACAGAATTCAAAAGACGCCGGAGGCTATGGAGTGCAAGAAAATTGCTGTGATTGGTGCTCTTGACAACAGCGAAGACTATAGTGTTAATCTTACACCGGACATTACGGGCATAACCGACGGATATATAATCCGCAGAGATGATGAAACAGTGGGACAAAGCGTTTTGACCAGTGCCCTTTCAGACTACTCGGAAATAGACTATGACTTTGTAAGCGGTGAAGAAAAGAAAAGAATTATCCAAAGAGAAGATGTAAAGTCTATGGGCAAGTGGCCGGCTGAGAATTGCATAAAAGTCATAGATGATACAGTGATTATAAAACTTGGCACAGAGGGTGAGAATTAAGTGATATATATTTGTGCTGACGATTACGGACTTGATGATATATCATCAATGCACATACAAGAGTGTATACAAAAAGGTGCACTGAATAAAATCAGTGTTTTCCCAAACTTTATGCCGGTTGATTTTGACAAAATACCAAACCGCGAGAATATAAGAATTGCTTTGCATCTTAATCTTGTGGAAGGCAGATGCCTGGAAGATGCTTCTGAAATTCCGCTTATTGCAGATAAAAACGGAATTTTCAAACATACCTTTTTAGGTCTTTTAGCTTTTAGTATATTTCATAAAAAAGAATTTGAAAAAGAGATTTACAAAGAAATCAAAGCACAAGTCTTATATTGGAAGAACAGTATTTATAAGGACACACCTTTTTGTGTGGACAGTCATCAGCATACCCACATGATTCCGGCAGTGTTTAAAGCTTTGGTCAAGGTTTTGGAGGACGAAAAAATACAGCTGGAATATATAAGAATTCCAAAAGAGCCGGTTTGGGCGTATATAAGAACACCGTCATTGTATTTTACATACAGCCCTGTAAATATAATCAAACAATGGCTTTTGAATTTTCTGTGTGTTATCAACAGAAAACACAAAATGCCCACATCGTATTTTTTAGGAATACTTTTTTCGGGGAAAATGGACGAGAAAAGAGTCAGTAAAGTTTTGCCCAAGTATATAAAAATGGCTGAAAAACACCAAAGTGATATAGAAGTGTTGTTTCATCCGGGTTTCTTAGACGAGGACAAACTTAAAAATATAGTTTTCAAAGAATTTTATTTGTCAGAAAACAGAAAAACAGAATTTGATTCTGTCATGAAATTATCAGAAAGAGGTGTGCTTTAATGCCTTATATCGAACAGGACAAAGTGGATGCTAAAACCAGAGAAAAATTGGAAGCAATTATTGAAAAATCATATGCATCCTATTGGAAAAACAAAAGACTTTTTGACATCTTTTTTGCTACATTGATACTATTGTTTTTCTTGCCTTTGATGATTGTAATTGCCATTGTCATTGTTATTGACGACCCAAGTGCCGGACCTTTTTACAAACAGATAAGGGTAGGCCGTCATGGCAAAGAGTTTTATATGTATAAGTTCAGAACCATGCGGGCAAATGCCGATAAAATGATTGAAGATTTGGCGAAGCAAAATGAAATGGACGGTCCTGTGTTCAAAATGAAAGAAGACCCGCGTATAACAAGGGTTGGTAAATTTTTGAGAAAAGTCTCTCTTGATGAGCTTATGCAGTTTTTTAATGTATTTAAGGGAGATATGACTCTTGTAGGCCCAAGACCGCCGCTTCCAAGAGAAGTTAAGTATTATACGGATTATCAAAAACTTCGTCTTCTTGTTACTCCCGGTATTACATGTACCTGGCAGATTCATAAAAACAGAAACGATGTACCTTTTGAAGAATGGGTAGAAATGGATATTGAGTACATACAGACAAGAACCTACCTTAATGATTTGAAAATTATGCTCAAAACACCTATAGTTATGCTTACAGCTACGGGAAGATAATTGGATTTTGGAGTGAAAAAAATGAAAGTTGCTATGATAGGACACAAGGTTGTACCGTCAAGACGAGGCGGAATAGAGAATGTTCTGACAACGCTTTGTCCCATTCTGGTTGAAATGGGCATAGATGTTACCTGCTACAACCGTTCATCTGACAAGGTTGAAAACGAATATGTAGGAACGGTCCAAAACAAAATGTACAAGGGTGTAAAAATCAAAAATGCATGGACCTTAAATGTTCGTGGCTTTGCTGCGATGATAGCTTCATTTACCGCGGCAATATCCGCTTCTTTCAGGGATTATGATGTTATTCATTTTCATGCAGAAGGCCCTTGTGCTGCACTGTGGATTCCAAAGCTTTTCGGCAAAAAATGTGTCGCGACGGTGCATGGACTTGATTGGCAAAGAGAAAAGTGGGGCAAGGGTTTTGCATCAAAGTACATAAAATTCGGCGAAAAAATTCTTGCAAAATATGCAGATGAAGTGATTGTTCTTAGCAAGGCAGCTTATGATTATTTCAAAGAAACTTATAATCGGGAAACTGTTATCATTCCAAACGGAATAAATATGCCAAAGAGAAAAGATGCACGGATTATAACAGACAAATACGGGCTTTTGAAAGATGAATATATATCAGTGGTGTCAAGACTCACTGCTGAGAAAGGCATACATTATCTTATTGATGCGTATAACAAAATCACAACTGACAAAAAATTGGTTATTGCCGGAGATACAAGTGACACTGACGATTATGTCCGGATGCTCAAACAAAAAGCATCAAAAAATCCGAATATTATTTTCACAGGGTTTGTGTCAGGTGATACTCTCAGCGAAATATATTCAAATGCTTATATAAATGTACTTCCCTCAGACCTTGAAGGAATGTCTTTATGCCTTTTAGAGTCACTTGCATACAAGAATGTGCTCTTGTGTTCGGATATTCCGGAAAACACAGCTGTAGCTGAAGACAAGGCAGTGTACTTCAAAAAAGCAGATGTAGAGGACTTGGCTTTAAAACTTGAGTCACTTTGTGATGATAGCAGCCTTGTTGAAAAGCTTAGGGACGGTGTGGACGAATATATTTTAAATAAATACAGCTGGCAGGACGTTGCAGAAAAAACTTGCAAGCTTTATCAAAAATAAAAGTAAAGGTTTATTTGATATGGATAATAAAAATATTGAGAAACAAATAAAAGAGCTTTTTAAAGAGCTGACAACAGACCAATTGTATGATACATGGGTGGATACTTTTGAAATCAAGAGCGCCGATGAAAAACAAGTTGTAGTTATTTATCATGGTACAGAGGATATCAAAGTGTTCAAAAAAGAGTGCATGGAAGTTTTGTCCGGATGTATTTGCTCTGTGGTTGGCGACGTAAAGAAAATCAGAATATCCAAAAAAACTATATTTGAAAACTTGTCTCCAAAGCTTAAAAAGAATATCAGAGCTGTGAAGTTTTTTGCTATAGGTATGGCTTTTGTTTGTGTTGCCACTGCTGTTATTGTCATTATGTGCAACTATATTGGAAACAGAAATTTCAGAGAAACCTTTTATAATATAAGCAGTATCAAGGTTGATAGCCCCCTTCGTGTTATTCAGCTTTCAGATTTGCATGGTGCATCTTATGGCAAAAACAATAAAAAGTTGTTGGAGCGCATTGAAGCACTGAAACCTGATATTATAATCTGTACAGGTGACATGATAGATTTTGGCAGGGATGATATTGATAAAGTTGCAGACTTGTCAAAAGAGCTTTCAAAGATTGCTCCTGCCTATTATGTGTACGGCAATAATGAAGTTCAAACCGTTTATGACTTTGCACTTAATGAAAAGGAGCTTGACAAGAAATTTGGTTTTAACAAAGACAACCGTGATGAATCAGCACTTTTAAAGTATAAAGATGATTTTGAAAAAAAGCTTGAAAAATCAGGCATAAAAGTCCTCAAAAATGAAAAGGACACAATAAAGGTAAGAACCATGAATATTGATGTGTACGGAATATTGAATTCTAATCCGTCTTCATTCTGGTCTTATTCTGAAAAAGCTTTCTTTGATTATATCTATGAAGATACAGATAACCTGAAAATCACTGCAGTTCATGAACCCTTTATCTTTGAGGAATTTCAATTTGAATTCTGGGGAGATTTGATGCTTGCAGGACATACTCATGGCGGCGTTTTGCGAATTCCTGTTGTTGGACCACTGTTTACCCATGAGGGTGGATTGTTCCCCGAAAGAAAAGACTATTTTGTTTATGGAAGATATACAGCCAGCGGCAAACCGCTTATAATCAGCGGAGGCCTTGAACATTCAAATCTTTTGCGTATAAATAATCAGCCTGAATTGGTTATCATTGATATCAATAAATTCTGACTTGGAAAGGAGGATAGACAATGTTTGTTGAAATAATGCAAAAACTAATCATTTTAATTGTTGGGGTTTTGTTTTTAGCATCAGCCGCAGTAATACTTCTTCGGCTTAAAAATGTAAATCGCACAGAACGTATACAGATTTTTAAAACCGCTGAATACTTTAATGCATGGGTCATACTGGTATGCTTTGTTACCACTATGGTATATGGAATCTTTAATCATGTTCACCTGAAAAAATCTGTACATGCAATACTTTCTTTAAATTATTCCGAAGCATCAGGAGCACAGAACTCCAATGGCACCAGATACAATATGGCGGAGATTATTAGTGATGAAGTAGTGGAAAAGGCTATAGAAAAGGGTGCTCTTAAAGATGTAACTACAAAGCAGCTGAAAAACTGTCTTGTGGTTTACCCATGCGTACAAGGTGGAGTCGGGAACGAGACCGAATATCATATTTCCACAGAATTTGCAGTGGAATATCACGCATCCAAATACACATCTCATCTTGATTCAGAAAATGTTATCAAGCTGATAACCGGTGCCTATAAGGAATACTACATACAAAAGTATACTGATAATTTCAGTCTGGACCCTGAAAAGCCCGATTTTGAAAAAATGGAATATATGGATATAGTATCTTATTTCGACAAAGAAGCAGAGTCTATTCTCAATTATCTTTATGGCATGGCAGAAAAAAATCCAAGCTTTGCCACAGATACCGGAAGCACATTTAATTCTATTGCAGGAAAAGTGCATCAGTTTAAAGAAACTCAGATAAATGAAAATTTAAAATCCCTTATTCTTCAAAATGGTATTACAAGGGATAAAAACGGATATATCAACAGGCTTAATTATCAAAACAAAAGTGTTGATTTTGACCGTCAGAAAAATAATGCTTCCTATAATATTTGCAACGAAGCAATTGATATGTACAGTGAGGAAATGACCAGAGTAGTACTTGTTCCAACATGGGATCAGGAAGGCAAATACTACATGGGAAGAACCAAGGTGGGTATCGACGAGCTGTCCGTTATGGCAACAAACTTTAGTGATTATGTGGCATCTAACGAAAAAGAGATTATGGACAACAACCTTGTGATTGATAAAATATCTTCAAGCAGGCAGGTTGACGTATCAATAGACCCGCTTATTGATTCTATTTATGAGAGTATCAAAGGTTTTGAAAAAGAAGCCCTGAACGCCGGCAGAGAATGTTCAAGCCGAAAAATGAATCAATGTATAGGTGTAAGTATTTATGGAATTTCCATCATGGATGAGCTAAAAACACTTATACTGTTTGCAGCTTTTGCATATGTGTCTATTATTCTTTATCGTATTTCCAAGAAATTTCCCCAAAAGGCATAAATTATCAAAGGGAGGGTTACAATGAAAAATTTTCAGATTTTAAGATATTTAAAGAAAATTCTGCCGCTGATAATAGTGTTTTGCCTTTTGGCGACATATGCTATATATTTTAAACTTTCAACATCCAATACATATACAGCATCGGAAGTTATTCATTATAATGATGAACAGGCTGAAAAAGGTCTTGCACCTACCGGTGACAAACTGGATGTGAATGAAATAAAATCATCTGCGGTAATGTCAAAAGTTGTTGACAAAATGGGACTTGCAGGTATTTATTCGGTTGATAGCCTTATATCAAGAATAAATATAACTCCTATTGAGGATAAGGACAAGGTGGCCCAGAAAGACGCAAAGCTTGAAGAAGGCGAAGAATACATATATGAGCCAAGCACATTCATTGTTTCTTTTACAGCATCAAGCAGTGAAGGAGCTGATTTTGCAAGAACAATACTTGATGAGACACTGGACGTGTATTTTGAACGGTTTAGTCAGAACTATGTAAATGTAGCGCCTGCAAATAATACTATCGAAAATCTTGACAAAAATGATTATGATTATATCGAGATGATGGAGCTTATTGATACAAGCATCGATAATACAGTGACTACCTTGTATCAGAGAATAGAACAAAACAATTATTACAGGTCAACAGAGACAGGAGTGTCATTCGGTGATCTTGTTAATGATTTTAATTATCTCAAACAGGTTAAGGTTTCATCGATTTTCTCAAAGATTTTTGAATATCAGATTACCAAAAACAAGCCGGTACTTATCTCGGACTATACTACAAGAATAGACAACAACAATATCTCCAACACAAAGGATGAAAGCATTGTTGAAGATGTTGTTGATGTGATTGATGCTTATGTCAAGAAAATGAGAGAGTCAGGAAATACCAATATAACCCATGAGTATATTCTTGACAATCTTCATGAGAGAAATCTTGAGAACTATATAGGCGACCAGACCGTAACCTATGATGAATTGGTTTACAGCTGGAGAGAACATAGCGAAAGCAAGCAGCATGCTATTATTGACTCTCTGTATTCTAATTATATATTAGATACATTTACAACCTGTTCGGGCGGCTGCGGCGGTGCATGTAAATCCTCTGATTTGACATGTATGGAGCTTACCAGCGCTGAGTATGCGGCTGTAAAAAAAGAGGAAGTCGG
>JAZUOB010000195.1:0-2743 GCA_045604425.1 Clostridia bacterium | reverse complement strand
GTATTGTCTTCCTAACACCGCTTGGCCCCCGACTTCAAAATCTGCTATCCTTCCAAGCGGCAGCTGTCCTGCAAATGCCAAAATGTTATATACTATTATTACGTATGCCCTGTTTGTTATGGCAATAGCTGGACCAAGCAGAACTTTTGTTATAAAATACACAGTAGTAAAATCTACCAGAAAATGAAGTACGGTGTATACACCGATAATTATTTTATTATTTTTCATTGATGTCTTACCCCCCCAGGAAGCCAATGATGATTTTATACTTCACTTGCAACTATTCTAACACAACCCCTTCTAATAATCAATAGTTTTTAGCTGTTTTATAACAAATCAAAGCTTAAATATTGACACAGTGTTCAGGATATTGTATAATAAGGTACATATCTTTCGATTTTGTCGAAAATAAGGAGAAGATAGTATGAAAAAACTTATGCTTGGAAACGAAGCAGTGGCAAGAGGCGCATATGAAGCCGGTGTCAGCGTTGTTTCCTCATATCCCGGTACACCCAGTACCGAAATCACAGAAAACATTGTTAAATATAAAGATATTTATGTAGAGTGGGCGCCAAACGAAAAGGTTGCCGGCGAAGTGGCTATAGGCGCTTCAATCGGCGGTGCAAGAAGTATGGCTTGCATGAAGCACGTTGGCATGAATGTAATGGCAGACCCTTTGTTTACTGTGGCATACACAGGAGTAAACGGCGGTTTGGTTTTCTGCGTAGCAGATGACCCGGGAATGCACAGCTCACAAAACGAGCAGGACTCACGTCATTATGCAAAAGCATCAAAGGTTTGTATGCTTGAGCCTGCCGACAGCGGTGAATGTAAAGAGTTTACAAAGGCAGCATATGAGCTTAGTGAAAAATTTGATGTGCCGGTAATTATAAGACTGTCAACCAGAGTATCACACTCACAATCCCTTGTTGAAGAATGTGAGAAAGCGGACTATAAGCTTAAAGATTATGAAAAGAATATCGGCAAGTACGTAATGATGCCCGGAAATGCAATAAAACGCCACGTTGTTGTAGAAGAAAGAAACAAGGCTCTTATAGAATATGCAGAGACTTCACCTCTTAACACTGTTGAAGACAACGGCAAGAAAATCGGTGTAATCACTTCAGGTATATCATATATGTATGCAAAAGAGGCTCTTGGAAATGAAGTAAACTTCTTGAAGCTTGGTATGGTTTATCCTCTCCCTGAAAAGCTTATCAGGGATTTTGCAAAGGGTCTTGACAAAGTATATGTAATAGAAGAACTTGACCCATTCTTTGAAGAACACTGCAAGTGTCTTGGCATTGATGTAATCGGAAAAGACGCATTATCAATGCTTGGAGAATACACACCACGAATGATTAAAAAAGCAGTGCTTTCAAAAGACAGTGCTAAGTATTCAGACATTGAACAGATACCTGTACGTCCACCTGTTATGTGTGCAGGCTGTCCTCACAGAGGAGCATTTTATGTTCTTTCAAAGCTTGGAATTACAGTAAGCGGCGATATTGGATGTTATACTCTCGGTGCTGTAGCTCCTCTTTCAAGTGTTGATACTACAATCTGTATGGGTGCCAGTGTATCTTGTGCACACGGAATGGCAAAAGCCAGAGGCAACGAATTTGCCAAAAAGCTTGTTTCGGTAATAGGCGACTCCACATTTATGCACTCAGGAATTACCGGACTTGTGGATATAGTATACAACAAGGGAATATCTACCGTGATTATTCTCGACAACTCTATAACCGGTATGACCGGACATCAGGACAATCCTACAACAGGATACACTATAAGAAAAGAACCTACAGTCCAGACAAATCTTATCAGTCTTTGCAAATCTGTTGGTATCAACAATGTAGTTGTCTGCGACCCATTTGATGTAAAAAAATTTGAAGCGGTTGTAAAGGAAGAAACTCAAAAAGAAGAGCCTTCTGTGATTATATCACAGCGTCCATGTGCACTTCTTAAGACTGTGAAATATACAGGTAAGTGCAAAATCAATCAGGACAAATGTAAAAACTGTAAGATGTGCATGAAGCTTGGATGCCCTGCTATATCAATAACAGACGGCAAGATAATGATTGATGCAAATCAGTGCAACGGTTGCGGACTTTGTACAAATGTATGTCCCTTCGGCGCAATAGAAAAGGAGGACTGATGATATGAATATTATGATAGTCGGTGTAGGCGGACAAGGAACACTTCTTGCCAGCCGTATCCTCGGTTCTGTTGCAGTAAGCGGAGGATTTGATGTAAAAGTTTCCGAAGTACATGGCATGAGCCAAAGAGGCGGAAGCGTTGTTACATACGTAAAATACGGAGAAAAGGTATACTCTCCCATTATAGACAAAGGTGAAGCAGATATTATTCTGGCTTTTGAGCTTCTGGAAGCATATCGTGCGCTGCCTTACCTGAAAAAAGGCGGCAAAATGATAGTAAACACACAGAAAATCAATCCTATGCCGGTAATAATCGGCGCAGCTGATTACCCGGAAAAGCTTGAAGAAAAGCTTAATGAAAAGTGCGACCTTACATCACTTAAAGCAGCCCAGCTTGCAGAGAAAGCAGGAAGTATCAAGGCTGTAAATGTGGTACTTATCGGTGTTCTTGCAAAGTCTACCGACGTGCCTTATGAAAAGTGGATTGAAGCTCTTAAAACAACTGTTCCTGAAAAGTTTATTGATATGAATCTTAAGGCTTTTGATCTTGGCTATAATCTTTAAGGGATGTAAAAAAAGTCCAG
>JAZUOB010000194.1:0-3236 GCA_045604425.1 Clostridia bacterium | reverse complement strand
TTGATGATACAAATCCAACAAAAGAAGACACTGAATACGTGGATGCTATAATGGAAGATATAAAGTGGCTTGGCTTTAAGTGGGATAAGGTACTTTATGCATCTGACTATTTCGATGATATATATAACTCTGCAATAAAGCTTATCGAAAAAGGCAAGGCATATGTATGTGATTTGTCTGCGGATGAAATAAGACAGTATAGAGGAACTCTTACACAGCCGGGAAAAAACAGCCCATACAGAGACAGAAACGTTGAAGAAAACTTAGACCTTTTCCGCCGTATGACAGAAGGTGAGTTCCCTGACGGCTCAAAAGTACTCAGGGCAAAAATAGATATGGCATCCCCAAATCTTAATATGCGTGACCCGGTAATATACAGAATACTCAGGGCTCATCATCACAGAACAGGAGATAAGTGGCTTGTATATCCAATGTACGATTTTGCTCATCCTATTTCAGATACTGTAGAGGGAGTTACTCATTCACTTTGTTCTTTGGAATTTGAAGACCATAGACCACTTTATGATTGGTTTCTTAAAGAGCTTGGCTTTGAAAAGCCCTCAAGACAGATAGAGTTTGCAAGACTCAACCTTAACTATACACTTACAAGCAAAAGAAAGTGTTTAAAGCTTGTACGTGACGGGATCGTCAGCGGTTGGGATGATCCAAGAATGTCTACAATAAGTGGTATGAGACGCCGAGGCTATACAAAAGACGCTCTCAAGGATTTTTGTGAGAGAATAGGTGTAGCCAAGGCAAACAGTGTTGTTGACTTCAACCTCTTGGAGCACTGTGTAAGAGAAGATTTGAATAAGAAAGCGCCAAGAGCAATGGCAGTACTCAGGCCGGTAAAGCTTGTTATAGATAATTATCCGGAGGATAAAACCGAGGAAAAACAAGTAGAAATCAATCCTGAGGACGAAAATGCAGGAACAAGAACAGTAATGTTCTCAAAAGAACTGTATGTGGAAGCGGACGATTATATGGATAATCCGCCAAAGAAATACTTCAGACTTGCTATAGGCAATGAAGTACGTCTTAAGGGTGCATATTACGTTACTTGCAAATCTGTTGAAAGAGACGATAGCGGCAATATCACAGTTATTCACTGCGATTATGACCCTGAGTCAAAAGGCGGACAGACTCCTGACGGAAGAAAAGTCAGAGGTACAATTCACTGGGTGAGTGCAAATCATGCACAGGATGCAACAATCAGGCTTTATGACAGACTTTTCACTGTAGAAAATCCGTCAGACGAAGAAGCAAACGGAGATTATCTTACAAATCTCAACCCGGAATCACAGATAGTACTTGATAATTGCAAAGTTGAAATGAATCTCAAGGATGCAAAAGTCGGAGATACATTCCAGTTTATGAGACAGGGATACTTCTCTATGGACCCTGACTCAAAACCCGAAAAACCTGTTTTCAACAGAACAGTTGCACTAAAAGATTCATGGGGCAAAATAATCAACAAATAAGGAAGTTATGCATAATGGACTACTCAAAATATATATCAGAAAAAGTGGGGAAGCTAAGAGCATCTGCTATTCGTGAGATGTTTAAGCTTATGGCAGACCCTGAGATTATATCATTGGCAGGGGGATCACCTGATTCATCTTTATTTCCGTCAGAGGAGCTTTCTGAGATTGCAAAGGATATTCTTTTAAACCAGCCAGTAAAAGCACTCCAATACGGAACTACAGACGGATATCAACCTTTCAAGGAGCAAGTAATGGACAGAGCCTCCAAAATCGGCTGTGTACAGCCTCATGACAAGGTTATTATCACAACAGGAGAGCAGCAGGGAATAGACCTTGCTGTCAAGACCTTTGTTAATGAGGGTGAATGTGTGATGATAGAGGAGCCAAGCTTTGTAGGTTCTTTAAACTCTATTCGTGCCCATAATGCTGTTTTAGTACCTGTACCAATGGAAAATGACGGAATTGACGTTGAGAAAATGGAAGACACACTGAAAACAACAAAAATCAAATTACTCTATACAATTCCAACATTCCAAAACCCCACAGGCATCACGATGAGTCTTGCAAAACGCAAGAAAATCCTTGAGCTTGCATCAAAATATGATTTTCTTATTCTGGAAGATAATCCATATGGCGATCTTAGATTTAAGGGAGAGGATGTTCCCACACTCAAGTCTTTGGACAAAGAGGGAAGAGTTATATATTGCAGTTCGTTTTCAAAAATTCTTTCACCCGGTCTTCGTTTGGGATATGTTATATGCCATGGCGATGTTATTGACAGAATCGAAATAGCTAAGCAGGCAAATGACGTTCATACACCGTTTTTGAACCAGATGATTGCATCGGAGTATCTAAAAAAATACGATATAGACAAAAACATTGAGAAAGCAAGAGAGATATACGGCACAAAATGTGATTTTATGCTTGAATGTATGAAAAAGTATTTCCCGTCATCTGTTACATGGACAGAGCCGGAGGGCGGTCTGTTTATAATGTGCACAGCACCGGAAGGTACTGATATTGACGCAATTTTAAAAGAAAGCCTTAAAAACAAAGTTGCCTTTGTGGCAGGAAGCGGATTTATGGCAGATCAGGACAAGATGTGCACAATGTTCAGGCTTAACTATTCTACAATGCCTCTTGAAAAAATTGAAAAAGGAATAAAGGCGTTGGGACAGGTGCTTTCTAAAATGATTGGATAAATCGAAAGGATTATAGATTATGGAGAACAAAAAAAGAATTTTCAGTGGTGTACAACCCTCCGGAGTCATTACTTTGGGCAATTACTTGGGCGCTATAAAAAACTGGGTAAACTTGCAGGATGAATATGAGTGCTTGTATGCCATTATGGATATGCATTCCATAACAGTAAGACAAGACCCCAAACAGCTCAAAGCAAAGACTTTGGACTTATTAAAGGTGTATCTTGCGTGCGGAATTGATCCCGAAAAGAATTTATTGTTTGTACAATCACATGTACCGGGTCACGCACAGCTTTCCTGGGTGCTTAATTGCTATACATATATGGGCGAGCTTTCAAGAATGACACAATTTAAAGATAAATCAAAAAATAATTCGGATAATATCAATGCAGGACTTTTTACATATCCCGTACTTATGGCGGCAGATATACTGCTTTACGGAGCAGAGCTTGTGCCTGTTGGTAAAGACCAGATGCAGCATATGGAAATTTGCAGAGATGTAGCAGAAAGATTTAATACTATATACGGCGATGTGTTTACTATTCCGGAG
>JAZUOB010000193.1:0-14028 GCA_045604425.1 Clostridia bacterium | reverse complement strand
TACGTGTATTTGTTGTAACGATACCTTCGATTGCGTTGGAAGACTCTGTGCTTTGTACCTTTGCGATTTCCACAAGTTTTTCAAGTTCTTCCGGGCGCATCTTTAAATAGAAGTCCTGTTTTCCAGCTTCTTTATATATGCCAGCTACAAGACCGAGAAGTTCAGAATCCCATTTATGTTCTTTGATTATCGAATAATTAAATACTCTCATGCCCTTAACCCCCTTTCTTTCCCTTAAATATTATCACGTATTAAGGGAATTGTCAATGCTTTAAGTAAATTTACCCTTATTTATTGTTTCTTTTTAAGGTATAGTTATTCTGTCAAACTGTTTTATCATTTCATATATTTTTATCTAACATTTTTCTAGCACTTTTCTAGCGAAAACCCAAAAAATGCATCAAAAAGTGGCAATACGTTAATTTAGAGCGCAGGAAAGGCTTTGAAGGATACAAGTCCCTCAAAGCCTTTATTTTGTGCCGTTTTTATCGTTTCCTAACTTCTCTTATCTTCCGCTTATTTGCTCTCTAACCTACAGGACTCGAAGCCGACTTAAAATGCAGTAGGTGGACTCAAACCGGCGCCAGAGTTCAAATCTCTGCATCTACGCCAAAAAGCGTGATGATATTAAAATCATCGCGCTTTTCATTATGGAAAAGCCATCTGTCTTTTGACAGATGGCTACATGTAAATAATGCTCCACAATTTATCTTTTTTTGTTTGAGCCATGCTGAAACACAGCGTAATTGGGATAGTTAATCCATGGATACAATGTCAATCAATCCTTGATAAACAAAAAGCCGATACTTTTGTATCGGCTTTTTAGCTTAGATGTTTTCTTCGTTTGTACTTTGTACAGCCGCCGGAATATTTGACTCCGGCTCCGGCAGACCTTTTATGATAACTGCCAAAACTATATTAAGTATTATGACCGCCCAAACTCCGAATTTAAATTCAACACCAAATTCCTGAAGTTTATAATAAGATTTGAATGTGCACATAAACAGTATCAAGCTAAATGCACTGATACCGGACAATATCTGTACTACTATATTCTTACCTTTTTTGCCGAACACCAATACGGCTACAGCAACTGAAGCAACAAGTGATACAGTCACAAAGATATTAAGAGGCACATCCTCCTCTTGTATCATATCATTTGAATAAAGACCTGTAGCAAGTTCTACACCTGAACATGAAATCTCTGTATTTCCACATGAAACAGTTACAAAAGGCATTACAAAGCAAACAAGGCTTACAAGCAATATTATTTTTGCTATCAATGAGTTATTTGACGGTTTTTGTGCATCCGGTGCCGGTTTTGGCGCATTTATTACATTTCCACACTCGGAGCAAAAAGCTGCTGTATCTTCTACCGGTTTTCCACATTTATCACAGAACATATTATACTTCCTCCTCTATAGGCGTGCCGCATTTCGCACAAAATTTGGCACCTTCTTTGTTTTGATAACCACAGGAGCATATTACTCCTCTATTCTCTGCCGCTTCTGTTGTATTAGACATTGACTGTATTGTCTTTTGAAGCTGCTCGACATGACTTTCAATCTCATGAATTTCCTGACACAGACCTTTTAGATTTTCAGGGATATCCTGCCCCAGAACATAACAATTATAAAGTTCTTCACCAAGCTGTGAAATCAACTTCTTCTTGTCATTATTGTACGCATACACCGATGACGTAAGCTTTGTCTTCTCCACAATAGCCTTGGAATTGTCGCTAAGCTTGGATACACCTTTGTTGAACTTATCGGACAATTCACTGAAAAAATCCGCCATTTGAAACCCTCCTTTTTTAATACACTTTATGAAATTATTATATAATAAAATTCTACATAATTCAACCATATTCAGAAAACATAATGTTTTTTTGCAACTTTTTGTTATAGACTTACAAAAAAACATATGATAGAATAGACATAACAATATAAAAGGAGATTTTAAAATGGATTTTGAAAAGGTCATTGAGGAAAGATTTTCTGTAAGACAGTTTGAAAATAAACGTCCTGATAAAGAGATAATTAAAAAAATACTAAGCTGTGCTCACAAAGCACCAACAGGATGTAATCTTCAACCTCAAAGAATACTGGTTATGAACACTGATGAATCTATGGCTAAGTTAAAGGAATGTACTAAGTGCCACTTCGATGCTCCCTCAGCCATGTTGGTTTGTTACAACAAGAATGAGGGATGGACAAGGGGGTACGACGGAGCAAAGAGTGCTCCTATTGATGCATCAATAGTGGCTACACACATAATGCTCTCAGCACACAATGTAGGTCTTGGTCCATGTTGGGTAATGCACTTTGATCCTATAAAAATAAAAAAAGCATACAATATTCCAGATGATACTGAACCTTTGGCTTTAATTGTCATGGGATATCCTCACAAAGATGCAAAACCACTTGATATGCACTACCAGACAAGACCTATGGAAGAGGTTGTAATATACGAAAGTTTTTAAAACATCTCTTCACACAATTTGGGATAACACAAAATGATATGCAATTTATAGTTTTTTGCACTTTATGGATATCTTGTTTATATAGAGTTTTCATCTTGTTACCTCTATTAAAGCTCGGGAATAGATGATATTGCTCCCTGAAGTTCGTTTAGCTTTGTAGATTTTTTTATGGCTTTCAGAATCTTTTTTTCTTCAGGGAAACTCCACATCATGTACATCCATACTTCTTTGAGCTTATTTAAAGTAAAATATTCAGATTGAAGTTTTGTCATATAATCTTCTATAAGGATATTGCTAAACTCTATAAGCTCTTTGGCAGAAATGGGTTTTCCGCCTTTTATCTCACGAAAGATTGCAGGATTTTTTACAGCACCTCTGCCAATCATCACACTATGAAGATTTGGGTAGCGGTCATGGATTTTGTCAAAATCTGATTTTGAAAAGATATTTCCATTGTAGCAAAGATTATTGACAGATTTTTTGTATACCATATCAAAAATCTCAAGGTCAGGCTCGCCGTTATAAAAATCCTGACGTGCTCTTGGGTGAACAATCAAAAGAGAAAGCGGATACTTGTTATATATATCCATAAGCTCATGCATTTCTTCTCCGGAGAAAAAGCCTGTTCTCGTCTTTAAAGATACACCGCATCCGCCGATGCTGAATATTTCATACAAAAATCTGTCTAAGGCTTCTTTTTCTTTCAAAAACCCTGCACCTCTTCCCTTTTTAACCACAGTAGAGAAAGGGCAACCAAGATTTATATTGAAATGCGTATATCCAAACTTTTCTGCTTTTTTGACAAACTTGAAAAATGACTCTGATTTATTTGTGAGCACCTGTACTTCTAAAGTATTACAGATATTGTTCTTTGGGAGAATATCCCTGAGATTTTTTGTGCTTATTCTCTCCATATCACTTGGAGTTATAAATGGTGCATAATAAGCATCAACTCCTTGAAACATCCGAGAGTGTGCGTTTCTGTATGTGGCTGTGGTGATGCCCTCAAGAGGCGCAAAATATAAATTCATCATAAAAAATTACCGCTGTGTGTATCGTTATTCATAAACCCGCCAAAATCTGTTTGAGTGATTGCCATATTTGCCATATGTGCGGTATCATTCAAGTTATTATTCATCTGCATATCCATCATCTGATTTTGCATCTGCATTTGCATATCCATCATCATCTGGTTCTGCATCTGCATTTGCATATCCATCATCATCTGGTTTTGCATTTGCATCTGCATATCCATCATCATCTGATTTTGCATCTGCAATTGAACATCCAGCATCATCTGGTTTTGCATCTGCATTTGCATATCCGTCATCATCTGGTTTTGCATAGTCATATCGTCATATGTATTAACAAAATCAGCGCTTCTTTGGGGAGCCAAAGATATGTCATTTGGCATAGATTTTATCTGGATGTCTATGCTCTTTTTAATTTTTTCAAACTCTGGGCCTTGCTCCATTGTTAGCTGCAAAGACTTATATGTGGCTTCTATCAATGCATCCGCCTGACTTCCGGACATATACATTTTCTTTAGTGCCTTATCACCGTTTTTTACTTTCATATTATCCGAGAGCATACGTGCAACGGAGCTTTTTGTAAGAGGCAGATTATTCTTTTTGAGATAATCCTCGCATCCTTTTTTAAAGCAATCTTTATTTACTCCTGTCATTCGCATCAAATAAACCTTGATAAGATATTCTATATTATCTTTCATCAATCTTTCTAAAACTGCATTTTCTTTTCTTTTGACCGCACGTTTTGTCTTGCCTATACTGCCTATAAACAAATACGCACCCATAATAATTGCCAGTATCAATCCTACAAGCAATTCCTTGGACACTGTGGCTATAAATATCTGGAGTGTTTGAATAGCTTTTTCCATATCCATGCCCTCCTACATCAGACACAGAGCTTCAAACACTCTGTCTGTTTTTTTGTCCAGTCTTGTTTTCACCGTGTCAGGTGTGATAGTCTTTTTTATTTCAGAAATCAATCTGTCATCACCCTTGGTTATATCCGTAACAAAATATCCACAGCCCGCGCCGTCTACCTTGCCGCCCTCAAAAGCTTTGACAATAATGGCTCTGTTTGTTCCACGCTCTTTTGAAAGCATATCAAGACATGTTTTCAACTCTTTTGATATATCTGTACATTTCTTCTTGTCCTTGTACCATTTGTTTTTCTTGAACTCATATTCTCCCGCATTTGACAAAAGCCGAAGAATTATTATGCCGTCTTTTCCAAGCAGTACCAATCTTTTTGTTCCGTACCAAAAAGATTTATAGCCAAGAGCCACGATTTTATGATTTGTTTCCTTAAACAAAGGCGCATCACCAAGATAGTTGACCCCAAGTTCTTTTCCAAGAGTTTTTGCTCCGTCTGATATAAGCTTATAAGTAGCACCGAGAAATCTGTATAGTCTTCGAACATCAAAGATATTATAAATCAAAAATTTTCTTGTGCGTATTCTGTCCCTAAGTGTGATTTCGTGTCTGTGATGCTCCATAAAGGCTGTGACTCCAAGGTTTATTGAAAGAGCAATAAATATCAGCCGGTTTATCGGACTGATTTCAAGCTGCATACTGATAATAATCACGATTATTGATGCAGGCATACAAAACTCGATAAACGCCATAGGAGTTTTCTTGCCCAAAAATTTATAAATAGAAGTCCACACAAATGCAACAGCAATAATTTCCGGCCACAAAAACACAGTGTCTTCTGAGCCTACCAAACCTTTTACTATAGCTACCAAAAAACATGATGGCAACAGCCTTAAGAAAAATGACCTGATCATATCCTTATCTCCTATTTTTTAAAATTTGAATATCATGTATATGTGCATTGCTCCTGCCTCAAGATAAAAATTTCCTTGCTTGACAAAACCAAGCTTTTCATAAAAGCCTACTGCCGTATCTACGGCACTTAATTCTACACCTTCAAAGCCAGATTTTTTTGCATATGCAAGAAGGTAGTCCAGAAGTTTTCTGCCGTAGCCTTTGCCTCTTTGGTTTTCTTTCACTGCTACTCTGCCGATATGTAAAAGCTTTCCCATTTCCTCAGAGCGAAGATAAGCAAGAAGCTTTCCTTCGTCATAAAGACAAAAGTGCTTTAAAAATGAGTCTTTGCCGTCAAGCTCTATTTCTCTGGGCACGCCCCGTCCTTTGATAAATGCTTCTTCGCGGATTGAAATAATATCGGTGTTTAAATCATCAAGTATTTTAAATTCCATTTTTATACCTCATAAATAATATACTATATTGTATCATCAATTATATATAATTTCAAGTATGACAAAGAATGAGATAAAAAGGGTCTGTAAAAAACTGGTTTTTTACAGACCCATAAAATTAGTCGTCTATAGAGTTATCTGTCGCTCTTACATATATATCTTCAACTTCCTGTGACGGCTTTTTGTCTATAAGTGTAACAATAATTGCCGCAAGGGCGCCGATTATGAAGCCTGGGATAATTTCATAAATGTTTGTGAGTTTATAGAGTGAAAGTCCTTGTGAAACCGGCATCCAAAGCCATAACATATCCACTAATGCACCAACAATTATACCTGCAACTGCTCCTTTATATGTAAATCTCTTCCAGAACAGTGAAAGAAGAACTGCAGGGCCAAATGCTGCACCGAATATTCCCCATGCATTAGACACAAGGTCCATGATTGCCTGAGCTGCTTTTCCTTTACTGCTGGCAATAAAGTATGCTACAACAGAAATTACCAATACGATAATACGGCTTACCCAAAGCATTTCCTTGTTAGAAGCATTTTTTCTTATAATTGGTTTATAAAGGTCGCTTGCAAAAGAAGATGCTGCAACAAGAAGCTGTGAGTCTGCTGTAGACATTGATGCTGCAATAATCGCTGCCAGGAGAAGTCCTGCTATAAATGCAGGGAACACATCACGTGCAAGCTCAACAAATATGAGTGACTGCTTGCCCTCAGCCAAAAGTACAGCTGAAAGGTCTGTTCCGTTTGAGTATACAAACATTCTGCCCAAGTATCCAATCATTATTGTGGCAGCAAGAGAAAGCACAACCCAGATAATTGCAACTGTAGCTGATTTTTTAACCATTGACGGTTTTTCTATCGCCATAAATCTTACGATGATATGCGGCATACCAAAATATCCAAGACCCCAACCAAGTCCTGAGAGTATATCCTGCCAGCTAGCGCTGAAGAAGCTAGCCACAAAACTGAACTGTTCACCTTCAGGTCCCTGATATATTGTAGTCAAAGCTGATGACTCAAGCTCTCTTGTAAAGCCTACTACTATAGGCACTATCAAAAGTGCGGCAATCATCAAAAGTCCCTGGAAAAAGTCTGTCCAGCAAACAGCATTGAAGCCACCAAGGAAAGTATAAATGATAACTATAGCTGCAAAAATAATCATTGCAGTCTGTGGATTCAAATCAGGAACAAGTGTTGTAAACACATCTGTGCCAGCAACAAAAGCTGATGCAACATATATTGTAAAACATACAAGAAATACTATTGCACAAATAATGCTGAGTACGTGGCTCTTTGCAAGAAATCTGTTTGAAAGATACTGAGGCAGCGTTATAGAGTCACCTGCTGCTCTTGAAAACTTACGAAGTCTTTTTGCAACCAATATCCAGTTTGCAGCGGTACCTATAGCAAGACCGATACCAATCCATGCCTGACCAAATCCAAATGCTAAAATACTTCCGGGAAGTCCCATAAGAAGCCATGCACTCATATCCGATGCCTGAGCACTCATGGCAGTAACCCATGGTCCCATCTTACGTCCGCCAAGGAAATAATCCTTTTCAGAAACACTCTTTGATTTTAAGAAAAAGAATATACCTATAACAATCATTGCTATAAAGTATAAAGCAAATGCAACAATATCCATTTTGTCATACCTCTCTTTTTATATTTTTATCTCAATGCTTGATATTTTACCACAAATATTTACAAAAATCAATAGAGAATTAAGTATAGACTATATTCTATACATAATCCTCTAAAGATTTTATTGAAACCACTTTTTGACTGTATATTTTTTTAGACTAAAGTATATACCATTTTCAAACTTTTATTTTTGAAAGAAACATGGGCATGACCTTTTCAGCATAGTGGGCAAGGGAATAATCTCCGCCTGCCAGACACCAATCATACAAAAGTGCCCTTTCGCACATAGCATAAAGCTTTACAATCTCACTTACCGTAAAGTCCTTTGTAAGCTGATTTTTGTCCTGACCCTCAGTAACGATTTTACGAAGAAGTCTGTAGTAAAGTCTTTTATTATCAAGAAGATGTTTTTCTCCTTTTGTTGTAAGCTGTGTGGAATAAAGTCTGGTCAGAAGGTCTATATCAATTCTGTCCTCTATCATGGCAAAGAGCTGCTGATTCAAATACAAAAGCTTGTCATATGCGTTCATTTCATCAAGCATCTGCCGAGACAGCTTTTCGTACTCTTCATCAAACATATACGAAAGTGAGCCCAAAAGAGCGTCCTTACCCTCAAAATAATGATAAAAAGAACCCTTGGATGTACCCGACCTTTCAATAATTTCATCTATTGTAGTATCCTCATAGCCCTGCTCATAAAACAGGTCCCATGCAGCTGTAATAATCTTGCCTTTTGTATTTCTTAAATTCTTTTTGGACATACTTTTTCTTCTCCTATTTGAATTTATCTTAGTATAACATAAAAAATATTAAAAATCTATATTTTTATCAAAGTATTTGACAAAAACAGTTTTTTGAATGTATAATAAAAGAGCAAACTCTTATAGGAGGATAACATGAACGAGCTTAGAAGAATTATTACACAGCTTGCAAAAACAAGAGATGTTGATGATAAAGACCTTTTTGTGCTGCTTACAAATGACCAAGAGGACAATTTTTTGTATGAAGAAGCAGATAAAATTCGCCGAAGCATATACAAAGACGCAGTTTATATAAGGGGACTTATAGAATTTACAAACTACTGCAAAAATAATTGTTATTACTGCGGAATACGCTGTGAAAACAAGCTAGCAAACCGATACCGTCTGTCAAAAGAAGATATTTTGGAATGTGCAGACGAAGGATACGAGCTTGGGTTTCGCACATTTGTCCTACAAGGAGGCGAGGACCCGTATTTTCAAGATGAAATAATGGTAGATATTATAGCTTCAATAAAGAACCGGCATCCCGACTGTGCTATTACATTATCTATGGGAGAAAAGTCAAAGGACACATACAAAGCTTTTTTTGAGGCAGGGGCAGACAGATATTTACTTCGCCACGAAACCGCAGAAGAAGAACATTACAAAAAACTGCACCCAGAAAACATGAGTTTAGACACCAGAATACAGTGTCTTTTTGACCTGAAAGAAATCGGATACCAGACAGGCTCAGGGTTTATGGTAGGCTCACCATATCAAACCACTGAAAATATTATCAAAGACCTTAGATTTTTGCAAAAGCTACAGCCTGACATGGTGGGTATAGGGCCATTCATAACCCACAAAAACACACCATTTAAAGATTTTGAAAGCGGAAGCGTAAAACTTACACTGAAGCTTATTTCAGTGCTTCGTCTAATGTTTCCAAAGCTTCTTATTCCTGCCACTACAGCACTTGGAACACTGCACCCAAACGGAAGAGAACTGGGACTTAAAGCCGGTGCAAACGTAGTGATGCCAAATCTTTCGCCTAAAAGCACAAGAAAGCTTTATGAAATATATGAAAATAAGCTTTCAACCAACGAAGAAGCAGCTGAAAGCCTTAGCGCTTTGAAGATAAAAGTAAAAAGTGTAGGATATGAAGTTGTGATTGACAGAGGTGACAGAGCAAAATAAAAAAATAACAATACAGGAAAAATGATCTTGTATTGTTATTTTTTTATATCTGGCAATCCGAGAATATAATCAAAGCTTACATTATAATATTTAGCCAATGCTATAATATGCCTCACAGGTATCTCGTTTATACCATTCTCATATCTGGAATACACTTGTTGAGTGGTCTGTATATCCTTTTGTTTTAAATCGTTATCCTCTCGAAGCTCTCTTATTCTCTGATTATACGTTTTCAATGAATTCACCTCATTGAAATTCTAACATAAACAAAACAAATGCATTGACACACACCACTTTTGGTGTATTCGGAACCGACCACCTTGCAGAAGAATATGCTGACAAAAACAGAATATCAAAAATCATACTAAGACCAGAATACAGTCGATATGGCAAGGCTGCGCCACTTATAAGAAACGAAAAATCGGTGTAAAAATACATTTTACACCGATTTTTTACATCCATTTTTATAATTCTTTATATGCCGAAATGTCTCCTCTTCTCCCTTTTCAGAAAGCATCACAAGCCAGCTTTCAATAAGGTCAGAGGTTTCGGGATGAATGTTTCTTCTGCCCTTTGCTCTCAAAAAATATTCTATTGGGTGGGAGTCTGTATAATTTTCTTTTTGGTATATTTTGCTTGCAGCTACTCTGTCGCAGAACATTTCCTTGACAAACACTATCGGCATCTTGACAGGCTCTACTTTTTTGGTGACAGGGCTATAGTCTGACCAATACTCAAAATGGTGCTTATTTCTGCCCTTGTGATGCATCCATGCAAGAGAATAGCCATAGTCTTCTCTTTCGCCCTCATTTGGACTTCTGGTGCCGTCGGTATAGTATTTTGCACCTGCCAAAAACTCCTGAGGTGAATACTTGGAAAGGTCATGGAGAAGACCTCTATGCAAAATACCTACTTTAAATGCATGGTATATAACGGCTCTTCTATGCTTTGTGATAGTTTTGAAATGCCCCCAAAAATTCATATCCTGTCTCCTTTATATTTCTATAATGTAATTATAGCACAAAATCAAGGAGTTTTCAATATATATAAAGCATTACATACAAAGCCTGAAGAATACTTCCTGCCAGAACAAATACATGGAATATACTGTGAGCAAATTTTTTCTTTTTCAAAAGGTAATATATCAAAGCTCCTATTGTATAGCTTATTCCTCCAAACAAAAGGAGCAAAAGACCGCCTTTTTCCATCATATAATCGGCTGCTTTCCAAGCAAACACAATACACCAACCCATTAAGAGATAGCATATTGCTGAAAACTTTCGGTATGCCTTTATGTCAATAGAATTAAGTACAATACCCACGATAGCCGCTGACCATACAACACCGAAAATAGTCCAGCCAAGATAAGGATTATATTCCCTGAGCGCCACAAGCACTATTGGAGTGTACGTACCTGCTATCAAAAAGAAAATAGAACAATGGTCAAGTATCTGGAATACTTTTTTGGCTGTAAGTCCTGATTTAAGACCGTGATAAATACTTGAGCTTGTGTAAAGGATTATCAAAGACGCGCCATAAATAGCTCCTCCTACAACTCCGTAAACATTGCGCTGTATTGCAGCAAATACTACACACAGCACCAATGTGACAATACCAAGTGCTCCTCCCACTATATGAGATACCATATTAAATATTTCTTCTCCTCTTGTATAATCAGGGAGTATTCTTTCGGATAGTTTCTGACGTGCCATATATATCATATCTCCTTTGCAAGATGTAAATACTATATAATATGGTATATTATACTACTTCTATATCAAAAAGTCAACACAAAACAAAAAAAGTCTGTAGAAAACCAAGTTTTCTACAGACTTAATATTATTCAGCTTCTTCCTCTGCTTCTTCTACAAATTCAGCTACTGCTGCAGCTTTTTCGTCGTCAGAAGATTCTGTTGAATAAGCAAGACCTTCGCCGTCTTCTTCTGCTTCTTCTTCAGGCATGGGAACTGCTTCCTCAACAGGTCTGAGCGCTTCAAGAAGTGCTCTTATGCTAAGGCTGATTTTCTTTGTTTCCCAGTTGATGTCTGTAATCTGTGCATCAACTACTTGTCCGATTGAAAGGACATCTTCAGGCTTTTCAATTCTCTTGTCAGCTATCTGTGAGATGTGGATAAGACCGTCAACTGTAGGCATAAGCTCTGCAAATGCACCAAAGCCAAGCATTCTTACTATCTTTACAGATACGATATCACCGATTGAGAACTTGCTCTTTGCAATTGTCCAAGGATCGTCCTCTGTCTTTTTATAACCAAGTGAAATCTTCTTTGAATCTGCTTTGAGATCTTTGATATATACTTCCAAAACATCACCAACAGCAACTACTTCTGATGGGTGCTTGATTCTGCTCCATGAGAGCTCGCTGATATGAACAAGACCGTCTACACCGCCAAGGTCAACAAATGCACCAAAGCTTGTAAGTGATTTAACTGTACCCTGGTATGTCTTGCCAACTTCAGCTGATGCCCAGAATGCATCTTCTTTTTCTTTTCTTGCAGCGTCCAAAAGCACTCTTACTGAACCTACAACACGTTTTCTTCTGTCATCTACTTCTGTAAGCTTAAGCTGTACTTCTGTACCTACCAACGTCTGAAGATCCTGTACAAATCTTTCTGAGGCTTGTCTTGCAGGGATAAAAACCTGAGTATCAAGAGTATGTGCTATAACTCCGCCTTTAACTGCCTTTATAATTTTTGCGTCAAGCACATCACCATTTTCGTATGCTTCCTTGACTTTGTTCCAGCTTTCCTGCTGTACTATCTTTTTGCGAGAAAGCACTACCTTACCCTCGCTGTCGTTAACTCCGATAACATACACTTTGATATCATCACCGGGTTTAACAAGATCTGAAGTCTTTGCAGACGGGTCGTCTGTCATCTGATCCAATGACAACTGACCGTTGTATTTGAATCCACCAAGATCCACGATAACTTCATTGTTTCTTACTTCCACAACAACACCTTCAACGATATCACCGTTATTGAGTGTTCTGCTTCCGTACTGTTCAAACAGCTCTGCAAATGATTCTTCATTCTTCAGATTTTCTTCCATAGCTCTTACTACCTCCTCGATAATACATCCGGGCGTCGACGCTCCCGCCGTAATACCTATCTTTTTATTATTTTTATTGATGTGTTGAGGAATATCCTCAAATGTTTCTATATGGAAAGTACAAGGGCAGAGACTTTTTGAAATCTCATAAAGCTTTCTTGTATTGGAGCTTTCCATACCGCCGACCACAAACATAACGTCGCTGTCAGCAGCGAGCTGAGCTGCTTCCTCCTGACGTTTTGTCGTTGCATTGCATATTGTATCAAAAAACTGTACATCTTTGCAAGTTTTTTTTATAAAATTAACGATTTCAACAAATTTTTTCTTATTTATTGTTGTTTGTGCAACAACACAACAAGGACTGCTTTTGAATTCATCGGGAACCTCTACAGAGGTATCATATATCACAAAAGCTTCATTGTTGCACCACCCATTTATGCCTATAACCTCCGGATGCGTCTTGTCTCCCACTATGATTATCTTTAACCCTTGCTCATAGTGAGAAGATACTATCTTGTGTATTTTTTCAACAAAAGGACAGGTGAGATTTGTGTAATCTCTTTGTTCTTTGTCAAGATGCTCATAAATCTGTCTGCCAACTCCATGAGTGCGGATTATTATCCTTGTATCCTTTGGAACACAATCTATATCATCATATGAATAGACACCCTTACTTTCAAGGTCTCCTACCACATGAGGATTATGAATAAGCTTTCCAAGTGTGCATATTTTTTCGCCTTTTTGGATTGACGCGTACACCTCATCAACTGCACGCTTTACCCCATAACAAAAGCCTGCTGTTTTTGCAAGTTTAATCATGGCTATTCCTCAGAAACGTCCTTTGTAGGTGTCTTTGTGCCGGAAGGTGCAGAACTGTCAGAAGATTCCTGCTTTTGAGGCGGCTTTGTTGCCGATGCTGTGGTTTGCGGCTTCTTTGTAGGAGCCGAGGTAGGCTTCTTGGTAGGAGTTGTTGTTTTATCCGGTGACTCATCCTCATCTCTGTCAGTGGCATCTGTTTTTGAAGATGCCGGCTTTTGTGTGGCTTTTTGAGTAGCACTTGAGCCTTGAGACTTTTGTGTAGCTTTTGCTGTCGGTTTTGGCTGGTCCTCGGCTGTAGATTGCTTTGATGACTTGTCTACAGTAATATTATCAGCATCGTAGCCAAAAGAGTTTCTTATAAGCTCTCTTGTCTGCTCTATATCACATACCCAGTAAGAAACCTTGTCTATAACCTGTGACACTCCCGGAAGTGAGTGACAATTAAGATTTGCAGATCTGAAATCTGTAAGATACTTTGAGTACTTTATTACATCTTTTACTGACATATTGGTCTTCATGGAACCATTGAGCTGCTTGAACATTGCAGGAAGCTTCAGGATAAGTGATGCATTCAGCTTCTGGTCAACCATTGCTTTTAAAAACTCCTGCTGTACACCTATTCTCTCCATATCGCCATTTGCATATGTTCTTCTCTTGCCGTTGATAAGATTTCCTTTTCTGTATCTGAGAAGATGTACGCACTGCTCACCGTTTAATTCCTGAACCCCGGGCTTGAGATTTATATGAAGGTCCTGAACAGGATCGTCATAAACCATACCTATACCGTCACCTCCAAGGTCCGGTATTTCAAATGTGACAGG
>JAZUOB010000192.1:0-3817 GCA_045604425.1 Clostridia bacterium | reverse complement strand
CCTTATCTATTATCTTGACAGACATTTCACGGCTGCTTACTTCATTTACCACAGTTTCTTTGTGTTCCAGATTTTTGTACACAGTGAAGAAATGACTCATTTCATCAAAAATATGCTGAGGCAGTTCTCTTATGTCCTGATACATATTATAGTTGGGGTCACTAAAGGGAATCGCAATAATCTTTTCGTCATTTCTGCCGTTGTCCTTCATAGCAATTACTCCTATAGGATAAGCTCTCACCAAGGTCATAGGCTCAATCTTTTCCGAGCAAAGCAGAAGCACATCCAACGGGTCACTATCATCGCCATAAGTACGGGGAATAAATCCATAGTTTGCAGGATAATGGGTGGATGTATGCAGAATCCTGTCAAGCATCAGGTATCCCGTTTCTTTATCAAGCTCGTATTTTTTCTTACTCCCTTTTGAAATTTCAACAACACAGATAAAGTCTTCTGCCTGTATTCTTTTTGGTGAAATATCATGCCATATATTAGACATATTTATAGCTCCTTTTTATTATGGTTCAAAGGGCTGTTGCCAAAGCAACAGCCCTCAATATATTAGTTTTCGCTGTATATAACTGTCACATCACTGTGAAGTTGTAGTATTGATGCAGGAACCTTGGGTGTTATTGGACCAAAGAATGATTTCTCAAGGATATCTTTTTTGTTTTTGCCATTAGCAATAAGGATTATTTTTTTAGCCTGCATAATAGACATCATACCCATTGTAATAGCTTCCTTGGGGACATCATCTATTGAATCAAAAAATCTGGAGTTCGCCTCTATTGTAGATTCATCAAGGCTTACACGATGTGTTTCTTTTGTAAAGACATCATCCGGCTCATTAAATCCTATATGTCCGTCAAGACCTATTCCAAGAAGCTGAACATCTATACCGCCAAGGTCCTTGATAAGCTGGTCATAAGCTTCTCCCTCTTTGGTAATATCTTCTGCACAGCCGTTTGGAACATATGTATTTTCAGGTTTTATATTTATCTTTGAAAATAAATTGGTATCCATAAAATAACGATAACTCTGGTCATTATTCTTGTCAAGACCAACATATTCGTCAAGATTTACAGATGTAACCTGAGAAAAATCAACATCGCCATTATTATAGTACTCAGCCAGCTTTGCATATGTACCAAGAGGTGATGATCCTGTAGCCAATCCAAGTATACTTTCAGGCTTAGATACCACCTGTGCTGCTATCATATTAGCAGTCATTCTGCTTAATTTTTCGTAACTCTCAACTGTTATAAATTTCATAATACATCCTCCACTCTTAAGATATGACATTTTTTATACTCTTTTCACTATATCTTTTGAATTTTTTATAATACAACCGGCGGGATATACACCCCTTAGTGCATTGAGAGGATATACAGACGATCGCCTGCCTATAACAGTACCGGGATTAAGTACGCATCCGCATCCCACATCTGCTCCATCTGCCAGAATTCCTCCGATTTTTCGAAGCCCTGTGGCATATTCCTCATCACCATGTATCACTACCGGTTTGCCGTCTGTCTTGAGATTTGAGCATATGGCGCCTGCACCCATATGAGTACAGTTTCCAAGCACAGAATCTCCTACATAATTATAATGCGGAATTTGCACTTTGTCAAGAAGTATACTATTTTTTATTTCCGAAGAATTTCCAATGACACAATTCTCACCGGTGATTACATTTCCGCGAAGAAAAGCACCGGGTCTTATTTCTGTACCATTTCCGATTATTGCCGGAGCTTCGATAGTGGCGGTGGGATAGATTTTCACATTTTCTCCAACCCAAACACCTTCTGAAATTTCAGTGAATCCCGGCATTTTTGAAGCTATAAGCTTCAGGATATATTCTTTGATTTTGGGAAGCACCTCCCAAGGATATTCGCTCTCATCAAAAAGATCTTTGAGATAAGGTGTTTTTACGTCAAAAAGGTCTTTTGTCTTTACTGATTTATTCAACATTATGTCCCCTCTCATTTATAACGGCAGCAATTCTGTCTGCATACTGTACGCAAAGGTCTTCCTTTTCACTTTCAATCATTATACGCACTACCGGCTCTGTGCCGCTTTGTCTAAGAAGCACTCTGCCTTTACCGTTTATAAGCTTTTCTATTTCTTCTTTTTCAGCAAGCACCATTTCGTCAGCCAAAACAGCATTCTTGTCTTTGACTCTTATATTTTTTGTGTATTGAGGATATGTTTTAAGAGGCTCTGTCAGCTTAGACAAGGATGTCTTTAAATCACATACTTCCTCAGCAATCATTATTGCTGTAAGCAATCCGTCACCGGTTGTAGCATACTTTTTGAGAATTATATGACCTGACTGTTCCCCTCCAAGAGAATAATCATTTTCTTGCATACATTCATACACAAATCTGTCACCTACAGTTGTCTGCTTACATTTTATTCCAACATCTTCAAGACTATTTATAAGTCCGCTGTTGGACATAATCGTAGCAACAACTGTATTATCATTAAGCATTCCTCTGGATTTTAAACGTTTTCCTAAAATATACATCATGGCATCGCCGTCTACCACGTTGCCATTTTCATCAACAGCAATACAACGGTCTGCATCACCGTCAAAGGCAAAACCGATATCCAAATGATTTTCTTTAACAAGTGCACACAGTTTTTCTACATGAGTAGAGCCACAATCTGTATTCACATTAAGTCCGTCAGGCTCTGCACCGATAACCATAGTCTGTGCTCCCAAAGCACCGAACACTGCTTTTGTTATCATCCATGAAGCTCCATTTGCACAGTCAAGTCCTATTTTAAGATTTTTGTAGGAATGAGATGCCAAAGATATAAGATATCCTACATATCTGTTTCTTCCTGATACATAGTCCACTATACATCCTATTCTTTCTCTGTGAGCAAGCGGCAAATCATCTCCGGAAACACCAAGAGCTTTCATATCCCCGTCTATATACGCCTCTATTAAAGCTGTTGTATTATCATCAAGCTTTTCACCGTGGCGATTTATAACTTTTATACCATTATCATAAAAAGGATTATGGGATGCTGTAATCATAATACCGCAATCAAACTCATCCATTCTTGTGACATACGAAACACTGGGGGTTGTGGTTACGTGAAGCAGATAAGCATCAGCTCCCGATGCTGTGATACCTGCAACAATAGAATACTCAAGCATATAACTTGACCTTCTTGTGTCTTTGCCGATTACGATTTTTGCTCTGCGATTAGCTTTTCCTGCAGCTGAATACTGAGCAGAATAATACCAACCCAAAAATCTTCCCACTTTATAAGCATGCATGGAAGTCAGGTCAATATTTGCTTCTCCCCTGAATCCATCAGTACCGAAATATTTATTTTTTTCTGGCAGGTCTCCTGTTTGAATTTGTATCTTGTCCTTCAAAAGCTCATCTGTAGATATATCAAAAAGCTGACAAAACATCAGAACCTTATCTATCTGAGGAAGGGCCTGGTCAGCTTCCCACTTAGAAACCGCCTGTCTTGACACATCCAAATTCTCCGCCAACTGTTCTTGAGACATGCCGGCTGCACTTCTTAATTTATAAATCTTCTCACCAATAGTCATAATCATAATCCCCTTCATCGATATTAATTTGATTCTCTGCACATATATACTATATTATGATAATATCAAAATAATACTTTGATTTCAAGCAACTTTGATATGTATTTTTCGCAATTATAGGTTGCGTATTTCTGTTTTTTATCAATATTATAACTCTTTCGAGAACATTTATCAAGATGTTTTGTAAACTTTAATTTCCATAAAAAGACGGTGCAAAAGATATAATCTTTTGCACCGTCT
>JAZUOB010000191.1:0-2662 GCA_045604425.1 Clostridia bacterium | reverse complement strand
GGCATTGTTTGCCGGAATCGGTCTTGTTTGCAGTTTGGCACTGTATTTCGGTGCTGAAATTGTAGCATACCATGTAGTGAATATGGCAGGAGTAGAGTATACAATGCGTGCACTGGCACCGTCAATATTCTTTGTGTGTGTGTCAAGTGTCATAAGAGGATATTTTGTAGGACTCCAGAATATGTCTGCTACCAGTACATCTCAGGTTCTTGAACAGATTTTCAAATGTACACTTACAATATTGTTTGTATTTTTGGCTGTTGGACAGCGTCCTGAATATATGTCAGCATGGGCGAATTTCGCCACATCACTTGCTACTGTTCTCAGTTTTTTGTATCTTTTGTTGTTCTATAAAAAGCATAAGAAAGGTATAGACGAGAAATTAAAGCAGACAGACCTGTCTAAATATTCCAAAATTTCCGCAGCAAAGATGATTAAATGCATTTTGATGATATCTGTACCTATATCATTAGGTTCTATAATATCTGCTATAAACAGAGTCATAGACACTGCTACAATTACCAGAGGTATTGAGATTGCGTTTTCATCCTGCATTCCCGCACATGGCAATACACCGGCAATAATGCTTCCTACTTTAGAGCAGCTAAATGAAGAAGCTGTGCGACTGGCGGGAGTCCTAGGCAAAAGTGACACACTTATTAACTTGCCTTTGGCGCTGAATATTGCTTTTGCAACTGTGCTTGTGCCCTCAATTTCCGGTGCATTGGCAGTTGGTGATAAAAAAGAAGCTGCCGGTAAAATAAATTATTCATTTTTGATATCGATTATTTTGATACTGCCTTGTGCCTTCGGATATATTTCATTGGCACAGCCGATATATAAGCTTATATATCCAAATGCGCAGCTTGGTTATGACCTTTTACAAATAAGCTCAATAGCTTTGGTATTTACAGCCCTTAACCAGACTATATCTGGCTCGCTGCAGGGTATGGGCAAAGTTTACACACCGGCTACAGGTCTTATATGCGGATGTGCGGCAAAAATTATACTGAATATTGTACTTATCAGAATTCCCTCTATAAATATATACGGTGCGGCAATAAGCTCTGTAGTATGTCAGGTGATATCTTTCTCCATTTGCTTTACAGTGCTAGCCAAAAACATTTCTCTTAAAATGAATATAAATAAGTATATCATTAAGCCTCTTATAGCAGGTGCGGCAATGGGCGTGGCTGCATATGTGGTATACACAGTATTGATAAGATTTATTACATCTAATATAATCGTTTTGCCTGTCACTATTATAATAGCGGCAATTGTATATTTTGTATTGGTGTTCAAACTAAAAATCATGTCAGAAGAAGAAATCAGGATGCTTCCGGCAGGAGACAGAATTTATGGTTTGCTTCTGAAAATAAAATTAGTATGAAAAGAGCTGTTAAAAAAGTTTTACTTTTTTAACATCTCTTTTATCTTTTTGAAGGGAGCTATAAAAAAGTCACGATAGTGACTTTTTTATTATAAGGATAAGGTAGCTTACTATATAGCATTGGATAAATGTATTTATTATCTCCTCTGCCAGTCTTGGCAGATAAAATACCCAAAAAGCTTTGCTTATGGAGTACAGTATCATCAATAATTTTGTGTTGATTGTTGTAATTATTATATTTGCAGGGAAAAGACAAACCAAAACTTTCAGGTAGTGATATTTTGAAAGCTTCAGGTCTTTTTTGTTTATCCACATACACATAAGACCGATAAGTACGCCCTTAAACGCTGCGGTGAGTGTCAGCGGAAACATGTATCCGCCTTCTGGACGTACCAGAAAATAAGACAAAATATCGGTGATTGCCATGGATATTCCGCCGTATATAGGTCCGAAAAGGAAAGAGGGGATAACCGATATATAAGACGAAAAGCTTATTCTCATTCCGGGAATGCCTAAAAGCGGCAGCATAGGATTGAAATAAGAAAGAATAATAGATATTGCGATTATAAGACCTATGATTGATATTTTGTGAATTTGATTTTTTTGCATTAAAAAATCCCCTTTCAATATTAGCAGGGGCTGTAATAAAAATAAATATAGATTTTTAAAACAGCGGATGGAATATTATACCGCAAGCCAAAAGGCTTTTCGTTCAGAAACTCTACTCCCATTTTCTGACACTTGACGCATAATACCTGCTCTGATTTTAAATTTTACAATATCTATAATAACACCGGTGGCAGAAAATGTCAATACATACCGAAAAAATACTTTTTTTAAATACTCACATTGACACTTTCGGGGGTTTTTGATATAATTATATAAATTTGTTTTAATAGTGGGGGAAGAGTAAATGCTTTTTTGCAGCGAGATATTTTTGTTTTTATTTTTGCCTTTGGTACTTGTTTTATATTATGCTGTAAAGCCTCTTAATATAAAAGTAAGAAATTTAGTACTTCTGGCTTTTAGTATTTTGTTTTATGGTTGGGGAGAGCCCAAATTTGTATATGTAATGCTTGCATCTATACTCATCAACTATATTTGTGGTTTGTCTATAGGTGCAACGGATAATAAAACCAAAAAGAAAATAGCACTTTCTGTCAGTGTGGTTGTAAACTTGATGCTTTTGTTTGTGTATAAGTATCTTGATTTTTCTATAGATAATGTGAATATGCTTTTTGGCACTCATATTCCTCTAAAAAATATTGCATT
>JAZUOB010000190.1:0-7846 GCA_045604425.1 Clostridia bacterium | reverse complement strand
TAAGACCTGTACCGATAGGCATACCGCCTTGTCCTGCTATTTTGTTTTCCGCAATATACACATACGCTCCAAAGTCACGGATTTCTGCTTTTACTGTTTTGTCGGGATTGTGCACATCTACTTTTAGACCGGGTATGCTGTCATGAAGAAAGCCCCCAAGCTCTACACTGACTTCCTGGGATGTGAGATGAAATCTTTTGTCAGAGCGCTTGCTCTCAACCTTGAAGCTTGTGCATGATAAAAGGTCGTCTTTCAGGTACTCAAGTGCTGTTTTTTTGATATCATCCATGTCCTTTGAACACTCAGCAGCTCGTGTGATAGAAACAATGCCAAATATTTTTGCAAGTCTTTGGCATACAAGGTCAAGCTTGTCTTCTTCTTTTACGTCTATATATATAGTGGCTTGAGCTATTTGAATATCAGTCTTTGCAACACCTCTTAGTGCGTTTTTTATATTGTCCAACAGTATTTTTTCAAAACGCGGTCTGTTGCAGCCTTTTAGTATTATTTCGCCGTATTTGGCAAGAATTATTTCTTTCATTATTATCTCCTTGTGTATTTTCGAATTGATGCCACTTCTTTTGTTAAAGCTTCCAAAACAGTGTCAATATCCTCTGCTTTTATATCTTTGGAGAAGCTGAAGCGTATAGCTCCGTCTGTTTCCAAGGCTGTTAAGCTCATAGCCTTTAGAACGTGGCTTGGCTCAGGCTTATGAGACGAACAGGCAGAACCGGTGGATACAAATATATTGTACCTTTCAAGAGAGTGAAGCAGAACCTCTGATTTTACTCCCAAAAATGATACATTTAAAACATACTTTGAAGCATATTTAGAGTTTCCGTTTATTTTGATGTCTTCTATGCTGTTTATGATGCCGTCTTTTAGTCTGTCATAAAGGTGGTCACATCTTTCAAAGCTTTCTTCACAAGCGGCTCCAAAGCCCGCTATTCCGGGTACATTTTCAGTGCCTGGTCTTATGGATTTTTGTTGCTGGCCCCCGTATAACAAAGGTGTTATTTTTGAGTTTCCAAGATAGAGTGCGCCTACTCCTTTAGGTCCGTGGATTTTGTGACTGCTGACTGTTATAAGGTCTGCACCTGTTGCTTTCACGGAGCAATCTGTTTTTTTGAAGGCTTGCACTGCATCTGTATGCATAAGTCCAAATGGTGATGCTTTGTGGAGAATTCGGCTGATTTCTGCTACAGGCTGAATGATACCGGTTTCATTGTTTACAGTCATAATACTTACAAGTGATGTCTTGTCGTTTATAACATCAACAGCCTCATTAACATCTATTCTGCCGTCTTTGTCAGAATTTAAATATATAACTTCAAATCCCTCGTTTTCCAGCGCCCGAAAGCTTTCAAGAACAGAGGGATGCTCGATTTTTGATGTTATAATTCTTGTGCCTCTTTTCTTAAGGGCTCTTGCACAGCCGAATATAGCAGTGTTGTTTGCTTCTGTGCCGCCGGAGGTAAATAATATATTTTTTTTATCTGCCCCAAGTATTGAAGCCACAGAAGCTCTGGCTTTTTCTATTATTTTTTCACTTTCAAGGCCAAGTGAGTGAAGGGAAGAGGGATTTCCAAAATGCTCCATAGCATCTGTGACAGCATTTATTGCGGCCACAGATGGTTTTGTTGTGGATGCGTTATCCAGATATATCATAATAAATACTTGCCTTTCTGTCAGGGAATATTGATGACATTTATATGCTCGATAAAAAGGGTTGCCCCGTTTTTGCAAAAGACTTTTACTTCTGCCTTGTCGCTTTCAGCATAGGGGGCAAAGTCCAGATTAAGACATTTTGTATTTCCGTTTGTGATTGAATATGCTTTGTTGTTTTCAAAAACGCATTTTTTGTCTTTAAAAAATCTTATACCTGCAAAACATTCGCCAACAGTTTCAGGTTTTTTGCATTCCATTACCAGACGTATGCATTTTGAATTTTCATAATTCCTTGAAGAGAATGTGATGTTTGATACAAAGCTTATATCACTGTTGTTAGATAAAGTCACCTTTTCGCTGCAACCATTACAGCCTCCGCACTGGGAGCAGCTGCCGGTGCATGTGTTTTCGCTCATAAAAAAACTCCTTAAAATTTTTCAACCATAATTATATCAAATATAATGAAAAAAATCAACAGTTTTACAAAGAAAAGGGGCTGTTTATAAAGTCAGCCCCACAGTTAAGGGGCTGGTTAAAAATAGCAGAGAACGGACGAAACGAAGTATTATGCGGCCTAACTCGCATAATACCTTGCCCGAAGGCGTACGGTGGTACGTCGAGTGGTGAGTTACGTTCGTAATTCAAGGGCATAAAACGAAGAGAAATCCGCAAATTTGCGGATTTCTACCATAATTTATAAGTTTTCTTATATAAAGCCATTGAATGGTCTGTGCATTTTTAAACATTCCCTTTGTAATTTAATTATATAGTTTTTCCATTATATCATTGCTTCTCTTTATAAATTCTGTCATTTGCTCTCTTTCAAGAGGTTTGTTGCATATCATAGCCAAATCGTATACGTGCTTTGAAACAAGCTCTTTGTCAGCTTCGGACATAGATGAAAGTTTTTTGATAAGCTTGTTTTGTGTGTTCAAAACAAGAGTATACTCATCCTTAAACAGTCCTGCCATAGAAGCCATTTGCTGACCGTAAGCTTTGTATATCTCCTGCATTCTTCTGCTTTCTTCACCTAAAATGATTACAGCAGGGATAGATGGGTTTTTCAAAGCTTTAGCCTCGATTTTTATTTCTTCTTGAATCCATGGTCTGACACTGCCGATGATATCTTCTGTGTCAGCGTTTTCAGCGTCTTCTGCCAAATCCTGCACATTGGAGTCTACACGCTTGAATTTTATATCAGGATTTTTCATTTCTACAAATGATATAAACTGTGTGTCTATAACACTTGGAAGCTCCACAACTTTAATGTTCTGTTCTTCAAAAAGCTTGATATACTGGCTTTGAAGATGTTTGTCAGATGTATAATATATACTCTTGTTTTCTTTGTCTGAAACATAATCTTCCATAGTCAGATATTCGCCGTCTGTAGTTTTATAAATCAGTATATCCTTGATTTTTTCATAGAATTTTTCATCTCTCATACAGCCGTATTTTATGAAAATATGAATATCGTTCCAATACTTGTTGTAGCTTTCTCTGTCCTTTTTGAATATTCCCAAAAGCTTGTCCGCAACTTTTTTGGTGATATGACTTGAAATCTTCTTTACATAACCGTCATTTTGCAAAAAGCTTCTTGATACGTTCAGCGGAAGGTCAGGACAATCAATAACTCCCTTTAAGAGCATCAAAAATTCAGGGATAACCTCTTTGACGTTGTCGGCTACAAAAACCTGATTATTAAAGAGCTTTATCTGTCCTTCGTTGATGCTGAACTCCGGATTGATTTTTGGAAAATACAAAATTCCTTTTAGTCTGAATGGATAATCCACATTCAAATGAATCCAGAACAAAGGCTCATTGAAATCCATAAATACTTTTGTATAAAACTCCTTGTACTCTTCGTCTTTGCACTGGGAGGGCTTTCTCATCCACAAAGGATTTGTGTCATTTACAGGCTTGTTGTTTTCCTCGGTGTAATTGAGATAAATATTTACCGGCATAAAATTGCAGTACTTATTAAGAATAGCTCGCACTTCTGCCTCTTTTTTGAACTCTTTGCCCTCATCACTAAGATGCAGAGTGATTGTAGTACCTCTTGTTTTGCGCTCGCCTTCGCCCATTTCATATTCAAGACCACCGTGGCAAACCCATTTTGCGCTTTCAGCGCCCTGTTGATAAGAAAGTGAGTCGATTTCTACAGTGTCAGCCACCATAAAAGCAGAATAAAACCCAAGACCGAAATGTCCTATGATTTGCTGGGTGTCTTTTTCGTCTTTGTATTTTTCCAGAAAATCATTTGCCCCTGAAAAAGCTATTTGTGTAATGTATTTGTCTATTTCCTCTTTTGTCATACCTATACCGTTGTCGGATATGACAAGAGTCTTTGCTTTTTCATCGGTAGTTATATCTATACGAAATTCTTCGTTTTCATCGATTTGTGCTTCGCCTATACTTGAAAGCTTTTTCATTTTGGAGATAGCATCGCTGGCATTTGAAACAAGCTCACGAAGAAATATGTCTTTGTCAGAATAAAGCCATTTCTTTATAATAGGAAAAATATTTTCAGAATTCACTGAGATAGTGCCTTTTGTCATTTATTGCACGTCCTTTCAATAATTTACAAATCACATTTTAATACTCCGGGTATTTTTTGTCAAGCGAAGATAAGACAAGTTTTTAATTTGTTCATATTATTTTGGTATTTACAAAAAATGTGTTTTGTAGTATAATAGGAAGCAAGAATAATTTTATTTTTTAGCGGAGTACAAATGGATAAAAAAAGATACTTTGAATTTGATCGTCTAAACGTCCTTTATTGCTTGATAGTAGTTTTTATTCACGTGTTCGGCGTCTATTCAGCAAGGCTTGCTGAGGGAAGCATACATCAGGCTGTATTTTCGGCGTTTATGAAAAACTGTGCTTTTGTGGTGCAGGGATTTATGTTTTTGAGCAGTGTGAAATACTCTGTCATCTATAAGGACAAACCCCTTAATTATTTGCGTTTTATATACGGCAGGATAAAAAAGATTATACTGCCATACATATTTTGCGTATGTGTTTATTATATGGTGTATCTTAAAATTGGATATGTTGGAAAGTTTAGTATACCCCACCTTATAGGCTATATTTTTGACGGCACTTTGTCGGCACAGTTTTATTTTGTGATTGCAGTTTTGCAGTTTTATCTTCTGATGCCGGTGTGGATTTTTCTTCTTAAAAAGGTAAATACTCTTTGGATTATCGGTTCAGGCTTTTTGATTTATGGCATCTGGCTTTCTGCTTTTTATGGCAAGCTTGAGTTTTTTGACAGAATATTCGTATCATATCTGCCTTTTTGGGTAATGGGTATTGCATTCGGCAAGAACTACCCCAAATTCAGAGCTTTTATGTTGCAAAAAAAAGCATGGATAATAGCCTTGTTTGTGCTTATGTACATTTCTAATGGCTTGCTCAAATATATTATTCCGTCCCACTTTATATATCTTGAAGCATTTCACAGTCTGTATGCAATAAGTGCAGTATTAATGACATATTCTCTGTCTGCTTCAAAAGAACTTGGGACGCTATTTGGCGGTGTAAACAATCTGTCATTTGATATATATCTTTGGCATTGTCTGGCTTTGCCGTTTATTGATAAATTAGTATTATCTTTTAAGCTACATTTGTTGTTTGGTGAGGCTGCACTTCGTGGCATTATAATGTATACTGCAATTTTCTTGGTATCATTTATTTATAAAAGGAGAAGATTAAAATGAAAAAATTATTATCTGCTGTTTTGGTATTTTGTATGGTTATTCCCACAACCATTTCGGCAAAGACTGTACAGATTACAATGGATTCGGACAAGGCATATGTTTCGGATGAGCATATTATGGAAGCATCCCTTGATTCTGCGGCATATATCAAGGATGATATTACAATGGTCCCCATATCCTTTATAACAAATGAGTTTGGTGTAGAGATAAAATGGCACCACGATACAAAACAAGTAGAGATTATAAAAGAAGACAAAACAATTCTTCTCACAATAGGTGACAAAAATGCATACATCACATCCGGCGGCGAGACTACTTTGGCAGAGCTTATATCAGAGCCGGTCATTGTCAATGACAGAACTATGGTACCTCTTAGATTTGTGACAGAGAATTTGGGAAATACAGTTGACTATATTGCTCCCACGCGTCAGGTGCTTATAACCGATGAGGAGCCGGCGACAGTGGTGGGAAACGTCCCTATTTACAAAAGCATGTTCAGGGCATATGCGCTTTTGAACTGGTATTATTATGATTATTACGGCAGAGAGCTTTTTTATAAGACAGTGTATTCAAATCTTGTAAACGCAGCGGCTGTATCAGCGCAGTGGGGAATTATAGACCCTAATTTCACTATCAATCCAGATGATTTAAAAAGCGTTACCGATGTTAGTGACGGAGAATGGGCACTTTCCGGAATTCTCAGCGCTGATGTAGTTCGTCTTCTCAACATAACAGGCATGAAATCAAGCGCATATGATATGCTGAAAAAGTCTGTTACAGACGAAAGCAGGGAAGAATACTATAAAGCCAACTATGTTTGTGCAAAACATATTCTCATTCCTAAAAGCGAAAAATCAAAGGCAGAGTCAGTGCTCAAAAAAGCTTTGAAAGGTGAGGACTTTGACGCCCTTGTGAAAACTTACGGTCAGGATCCGGGCATGATAAATTCTCCTGAAGGGTATGTGTTTACATACGGAGAAATGGTGCAAGAATTTGAAACAGCTGCATTTTCACTTAAAGAGGGAGAAATTAGCGGTCTTGTTGAAACGGCATACGGATATCATATTATCAAGAAACTGCCGCTTCCTGTTATAAGCGAAGAAACAGCCTACAATGTAACTGATGCAATAGTAAATCAGGTGTTCGGTGTTATGGAGACTCAATCAAGCGTTGTAAATAATATAACAGAGCAAGAATTGTTTGAGTATCTGGATAATACTACACAGGGTTAAGGAGAAGAAAAATGATATATGTATTACTACCTGACGGTTTTGAAGAGATAGAAGCTGTCACCCCGATAGATGTGCTCAGAAGATGCGGACAAGAAGTCTTGACAGTGGGTGTTGACGGCAAAAACGCAAAAGGTGCACACGGTATAAATACTCTGTGCGACATAGAGCTTAAAGACCTTAATAAAGATGATATGACCATGCTCGTTCTTCCCGGTGGCCCCGGTCACACCAGATTTTTTGAAGAAGATGTTTTAGAGGTTATTGACTACGCCTCAAAAAACAATATTTGTATATCTGCAATTTGCGCAGCTCCCTCTGTCCTTGGAAAGCTTGGTATTTTGAAAGGCAAAAAAGCCACCTGCTACCCGGGTTTTGAAAAAGACCTTTTAGGCGCTTTTGTAGAGGATGAAAAAGTTTCCCAAGATGAATTGCTTATTACAGCAAAAGGACCTGGCGCTGCAAGTGAATTTGCATTTATGCTGGCACAGTACCTATGCGGCAAGGATAAAGCGAGAGAAGTAAAAAATGCAATGCAATATTGATAAAAACTCTATAAGAGAGCGAATAAAAGCGCTTCGCAAAAATCAGCCTCAAAATGAAAGACGGCAAAAAAGCGAAGAAATATGTCGTAGGTTTGTTCGGATGCCGGAGTTTAAAAATGCAAAAGTTGTAAGCCTCTATATGTCAGCCTTTGGCGAGGTGGATACGTCTTTTATCATTAAAACGGCTTTAAACCTTAATAAGACTGTAGCAGTGCCTGTGATTGACAAAGATGATATAAATTTATCTTTGTACACTGAGGAATTGACTGCCGGCGCCTACGGAATATCCGAGCCTGCTCGAAGAATTTATGTAAACCCAAATGACGTAGATTTGTTTTTGGTTCCTGGGATTGCTTTTGATAAATCAGGTAATAGAATAGGCTTTGGTAAAGGCTATTATGACAGACTTCTTGAAGGTGCGAAAGGAGTTAAGGTAGGATGTATGTACGACTTTCAATTGGTCGACATAATTCCTGCAGAGAAAACAGATATAAAAATGGATTACTTAGTGTGTGAAAGTCAGGTGCATCGCTGTGAATAAAAGCTATAAAGGTATGAGGGTTGTATGGTGGCTGATACTTTTTGAATGTGTAGCCGTTTTTGTCGGCGGTTTTCTGGAGTCTTTTTTTGGGTCGAAGGGAATAGACCGGTATGCAGCTATGGCTTTTTCTCAGGTTGTTTTGATATT
>JAZUOB010000189.1:0-2387 GCA_045604425.1 Clostridia bacterium | reverse complement strand
AGACAGCTTTTTGAAGTGCCTATCCAGGCTGCTATAGGCTCAAAAATCATCGCCAGAGAGACAGTGCGTGCAATGAGAAAAGACGTGCTTGCCAAGTGTTATGGTGGCGATATAACCCGAAAGAAAAAACTGCTTGAAAAGCAGAAAGAAGGTAAAAAACGAATGAGACAGGTTGGCTCTGTGGAAGTTCCCCAGGAAGCCTTTATGTCTGTGTTGAAGCTGGATTGATTTTGAGGGAGTGAAACTGGTGCAGTGGCTTATAAATATTATCAAAAAAACATTTAATCGGCTTACAAAGCATAATATAGCGGTATACGCATCTCAGGCTACACTTTTTGTTATCATATCTGCAATCCCGTTTATGATGCTTTTAATCAGTTTGCTGAAGTTTTTTGTACCTTTTGATAAAGCTGATGTTTTGGATTTAGGTTATGCTTTTATGCCCGGTGATGTACTTCCACTGCTTCATAATATTCTGGACGAAGTTTTTTCGGGAGCTACAATCCCAATAGTGTCCGTTACGACTATCACTGCGCTTTGGGCGGCTTCAAAGGGTATGATGGCACTTGTACAGGGACTTGAAAGTGTATACGAAAGCGGAGCGGGCAGAGGTTATATCAAGACAAGGCTTTTGTCACTGGCATATACAGCGGCCTTTGTCATAATTATTATGGCTACTTTATTGTTTTTTGTGCTGGGAGGATATGTTATAAAATTTACAGCCGTTCACTTTCCGGTGGTTTCGTATGTAATAAAGCTTGTATATACATTTCCGGTTATTATATATTTTATGATACTTACGGTGATATTTGCGCTTTTGTACAGAATGCTCCCGGGTAAAAATCTGTCTCTTTTAAATCAATTTCCCGGTGCGGCGTTTTCATCATGTGGCTGGATTATATTTTCTACAGCTTTTTCGTTTTATATAAATAAATTTACAGATTATTCTTACATCTACGGTAGTTTGACAGCAGTGGTGCTTCTTATGTTGTGGCTATATTTTTGTATGAATATATTTTTGCTTGGTGCAGAAATCAACTGCCTTTTAAAAGAAAGGAAGGAAAAACGACTTGAAGGATAAATTCGTTTTTAAATACGACAAAAATACAAAAAAAGGAATACTTATTACTGATAAAATCAAGCGTCGGATAAACCTTCAAAAAAAAATCACTACAAGAGAAAACAATGCCCAAAGTTCAGGTTCGAACGGTGGCGGCTACGGATTGCATCTTATATGAAAGGAACAGTAGTATGCAGGCTTTTCACTCTTGGTGGACAAAACCAAAAGGCGCAAGTGCGCTTGAGACATTTGAAGTTTTGACCATGATACTTTCAGCCCTCAAATGGCGTGAGAAAAACGGAGAGATTTATCTTGTTACAGATACTTATGGCGAGGAGTATATAAAAAAAGCAGGGATTGGTGATTGCTGGGACAAAATAATCACAGACCTTGACAGTATCCCACAGGATATTGACCCTGTGAGGTTTTGGGCGGCAGGCAAGATATGGGCGCTTAAATCTTTTAAAGCACCGGTTGTGTCAATAGACACAGATTTTATAGTATGGCAAAGCTTAGAACTTGAAAAATCACGAAAAAAACTTTCAGCAGTGCACAGTGAAAGCTTGAATTCTTATGTTTATCCTGACTTTTCGGAATTTATTGCTTTTGATAATGGTTATGATTGGGCGGTGCTTCCTCTGAATACCGCTTTTGTTTATTTTGGGGATGAAACTCTTAAAAACGAATACGCAGATGCGGCTTTAAGAATTATGTCAACCATAATAAAGGGTGACACACTACGGCCTATGGTTTTTGCGGAACAAAGGCTGCTTGCTATGATAGCGCATAAAATGGATATAAAACCTGGGGTTTTTTCATCTTTAGAAAAACTGTCTTCGGGAGAAGATGAGCGTTTTACTCATCTTTGGGGATTTAAAAATAAGCTAAGAGAAAACCAAATTCTGAAAAAAGAATTTGAGCAAAAGCTAAAAAACAGAATAATAAATGACTTTCCCCATATGAAGCAAATAGTGAATAAGCTGTGCCAAAAGTGATTTAGGCACAGCTTTTTTGTATTACAAAAACCATGCGATAGTCGCATGGTTTGATAAAGATTTAACCGGTGAACAAAAATCATTTGTGCAACTATGCAACTAGAACTCTGGTTGCATAGTTGCACCATATGTGTTTCTCTATTATACTTACATTTATTTCTGGATATAAGTAATTGTTTTTACTACCTCTGTAGATTGCCCGTGGTTATTAGAAAGAATAAACCTATACTCGTTCTTGCCAAGATTTAAGTCATACAATGTAATATAAAAAATATTATTTTCTTCACTGTTAAGTTCAATATTATGACCATTTATTGTAAGCTTTACACCAT
>JAZUOB010000188.1:0-6140 GCA_045604425.1 Clostridia bacterium | reverse complement strand
ATTACAACTGCAACAGTAAATGAATTTACAAAAGTATTTGCTGCCAAATAATTGACTTTTAAAGAAAGGAATGTGTTAATTATGAAAAATTATATCAGACCTGAAATAGAGGTCACAAAGTTTGATGTAGCAGATGTTGTTCAGACAGATGCAAGTGCTTTTGATATTATTTCTATAATGGGCGATCAGCTTCCATCTACCTCATATGACAAGGTAGTTGGCGGAAATGTTACAATCCCCAATACAGGAGCTATCAATATCACAGACTAATTTTTAGAATATAAGCAGAATGCGGATTATTTCTGCATTCTGCTTTTTATTCAAAAAAGATGAATTTTTATTTTGAGAGGTATTTTGAAATGTGTAAAAAGCTTTTAATAGTTTTGACATTGGCTATAACCCTTTTGGCAAGCAGTACAGCTTTTGCCGACAGCCGTGAAATAATAGTAGAGATTGATGGTGTAGCTGTTGAATTTGATGTAAAACCTCAAATTATAAATGATCGTACCATGGTTCCTATGCGCAAAATTTTCGAAAGCCTCGGAGCTGAAGTAAATTGGGTACCTGAAATGAACAGAGTTGTTGCTACATTTGGTTCCAGTGTAATCAATATGAAAGTAGACGATGAGATTTTTACTGTTACAGACGTAGTATCCGGGAAAGTAAATGAAATAGAGCTTGATGTGCCGGTTCAAATTGTTGACGATAGAACTCTAGTTCCGGTTAGAGCAATTTCAGAGGCTCTGGGCAAAAAAGTGGATTGGGACGGAGAAAATCAGAAAGTTATTATCACAACCGGTGAAGCAGGTGAAGAAAATGCATGAGCATTCCAATAATAGTACATCATCAAATCACAGACATCATCATTATTCAGGACATCGTTCTTCCAGAAAGAAGTTTCCTTTTTTTGCAAAACGCCTCATAGAAGTGTTTTTTTATGAAATAATCATTTCGTTTTTAGCTGTAAAGCTTATTGATTGGCATGTGCTTCCTGAAACGTATTCTGTGTCTATAAAACTTATTATAGGCTGTATACTTATATTGCTTATTCCCACTTGGAATTCTTTAGCAGATTATCTTTTGGGTGTTCGCAGAATGAAGGTGTATTTAAAAGTAAATATTCTTGTGTATCTGATTTTAAGTGGAGTTGCTGTAGGTATGGCATACTTTGATCTTGAGCCGTATTATACATATTTGTTTTTTCCTTATAAGCTTTTGTACTTTGCAGGATTTGATAAAGTGTTCTCTGCATCAGTTGTCAGCCTTGTAAACTTTGTAATGGTGTTTTTGATGCCATTGGTTTTTTCTGAGCGCTTAAAGCATCAAATATAAATTGTTAAAGACTGTTTTTGGCAGTCTTATTTTTTTTGCATATAAACAAGTAATATAAGGTCAAACTAATCAAAAACACGAGGTGAGATTATGTTTGATTTCAAAAAAAACACAAAATATGATATTGTTGGAATGGGTGAAGTAATGCTAAGATTGTCACCCACGGATAAAAACACTATTTCAAACAGCAATACTTTTGAAAAAAATGTTGGCGGAGCAGAATTGAATGTGGTTGCAGATGCGGCAATTCTAGGAGCAAGGACTGCTATAATCACAAAGCTGCCTGATTCAAAAATAGGCAGATTTGCAAAAAATAAAATCAGGTACGCAGGTGTCTTTGATGAGTGTGTGGTTCTGGATAATTCAGAAAACAAAAGACTGGGAGTATACTATTATGAAAATGGTGCATTTCCCAGAAAATCTGCTGTAGAATATGACAGAAAACACTCATCCATGTGTACTTTGACAAAAAACGAAATTCCGGAAGATGTTCTAAATAGCACAAAAATATTTCATCTAAGCGGAATAACTCCGGCTTTGGATAAAAACCTTTGTAAAACTTGTATTGACATTCTCAAAACATTAAAAAAAAATAATACAATAATTTCTTTTGATGTTAATTACAGAAGCACGCTGTGGAGTGAACAAGAGGCAAGAAAAACAATTGAATACATTTTGCCTATGACAGATATTTTGTTTGTATCCGAGGAAACATCAAGAAGAATGCTTGGAAGATGTGGTGATATGGAGGATATAATGCGTTCCTTTGCTGATGAATATGATTTGAAAATGGTTGCGTCTACAAAACGCAGGGTCATAAGCTCAATAAAGCATGATTTTGATTCTGTTATTTATTCCGGAGGCAAAATATACACACAAAAACCGTATAACGATATAGAAGTAGTAGACAGAATAGGCAGTGGAGATGCTTATGTAGCAGGAGTGCTGTGGGGTCTTTTAGAGTCAGGCTCTCCTCAAAGAGCAATTGAACTTGGAGGTGCATTATCAGCTCTTAAAAATACAATTGTTGGTGATATGGCTGTGTTTTCTGTGAGTGAAGTTGAGAAAGTTATAAATGAGCACAAAATGCAGGGAAATACAAGTGAAATGGACAGGTAGATTATAGACAGTTATGTTAAGTTATTGTTAAAACTATTGAAATAACCCTTTCTATATGGTAAAATTATTATGAGTAAATATGTGTAAACAGACAGAAGGAAGTGTTTTGCTTGAAAAAGGGTACGAAGATTTTGATGGCTCTTATGAAATTAGATATTGGCGGTGCAGAGACTCATGTGGTAGAACTGTCTAAAGAGCTTGTGCGCCGAGGCTATGAGGTAGTTATAGCATCAAACGGCGGAGCATACGAATCGGAAATAAATGAATCCGGTATAAAGCATTATACTGTACCTTTGCAGAATAAAAACCCTTTGAATGTTCTAAAAGCCATAAAAGAACTTGAAAGAATAATCAAGGCAGAGGACATAGACATTGTTCATTCACATGCCAGAATTCCGTCATTTATTCTTGGACTTCTTCATAAGAAGCTGAAATTCCCTTTTATCACCAGTGCACATTGGGTGTTCAATACCTCTTATGGTCTTAAATACTTGACAAACTGGGGTCAGAAAACAGTTGCGGTAAGTGACGATATCAAAAAATATCTTATAGATAATTATAAGATGCAGTGTGAAGATATATTTGTCACTATCAATGGTATAGATCTAGACAAATTTTCAGCAGATGTTGATGCAAAAGATATAAAAGAGGAGTTTTCTGTAAAAGACGATGATTTTTGTATTGTTGGGGTAAGCAGGATGGACAGGGACAGAAGCTTTGCCTCCAAAATGCTTATATCTATTGCTCCTAAACTAAAAGAGCATATACCAAATCTTAAGATTATAGTTGTAGGCGGCGGAAATGACGAACAAGAGGCAATGGCTTTGACTGAAAAAGCAAATAGAGAATGTGGCAGCAATATTGTTCAGCTTGCGGGAGCAAGGGTGGATATAAATAAGTTTGTTGCAGTTTCGTCTTTGTTTGTAGGTGTAAGCCGTGCTGCACTGGAAGCTATGGCTGCCGGTAAAAACACAATTGTTGCAGGTAATGAAGGATATATAGGCTTGTTCGAAGAGTCAAAGCTTGAAGTTGGAATAAATACAAACTTTTGCTGTCGTGGATGCCCTGAGACTTCAAGTCAGGTGCTCTTTGACGATATTATCAAGTACTATAATATGTCCGAAGAAGAAAAAAACACTATATCGGAGTACGCTAGAAGTACTGTGGAAAAATATTATTCTGTTGGCAAAATGGCAGATGATTATATAGAAGCGTATAAAAGCCTCCCACCATGTAATTATAAAAATTCAGGAGATATTTTGATTTCAGGATACTATGGATTTGGAAATAGCGGAGATGATGCACTTCTTCTTTCAATAATATCTCAGTTTGAGGAAAATTACACCAAGAGAAACATAACGGTTTTGTCATCATCACCTCTGTCTACAAAGAATTTTTATAATGTCAATGCTATAAATCGTATAAATCCTTTTAAAGTAATTAAAGCCATAAAAAAATGTAAATTGTTCATTTCAGGCGGTGGAACACTTATTCAGGATGATACAAGCACAAAATCACTTCTGTATTATTTGTACCTTATTAGACTTGCACAGATATTTAAAAAGAAAATTATGCTGTATGCCAACGGAATCGGACCTGTAAACAAAAAGTCCAATTTCAAGAAATGTACAAAGATTTTAAACAATGTTGATGTTATTACTGTAAGGGATAAGAAATCATTGCATCAGCTTGAACTTATGGGTATAACAAAGCCTGTTATAAAGCTTACAGCAGACCCTGTGTTTATGCTAAGTCCTACGGAAACTGCACAGTCAAAAAAAATAGACGGCGAGTTTTTTTGTGTATCAGTTCGAAACTCAAAGAAGATGAAGCCCGAATTTTCAAAGGCTGTAGCTTTAGCGGTAAGTAAAATTTCAAAGGAATATTCTTTGACACCGGTATTTTTACCCCTTCAGGCGCAGGACAAAGCTTTGTGTCGTGAAATAGCGGATATGACAGATGCCTCAAGTGTTGTAATCGACGAAATGCTCACTCCTTTGGAAATAATAGAGCTTATTCAAAAAAGCCGTATGGTTGTGGGTATGCGACTTCATATGCTTATATATGCAGCTGCGGTTGCAGTTCCACTGGTTGGAATTGTTTATGACCCGAAGGTTAGTGGATTTATGGAGTATGCAAATCAGAATCTTTTTGTTGATGTGGATGAGATTGATCAGGATAATTTGTATGACAGGATAAAAAGCTGTCTTGATAATATTGATAGTATAAAACAACAGCTTCAAATCACAAGACAAGATATGCAAAATCTGGCTAAGGACAACTGTACAATGGCTCTTGAGTTGTACCTTGACCAAAAGAGGAGCGAAAATATTGAAGGAAAATAAGTTGTTAAAAACGGCCGGTTTTATGGCCGTGGCTACATTACTTGCAAAAGCTTGCGGTCTGGTACGTGACTCCATGATAGCAGGATATTTTTCTGCCGGCATAGAGACGGATGCTTTCATGACTGCTACAAAGCTTCCCACCATGCTCTTTGATATGGTCATCGGAGGAGTTATATCAGCATCGTTTATACCTATCTTCACTTCCGTAAAAGAAGATAAAGGCAAGATGGAAGCAGAAAAATTTGCCGGCAAATTTATAATGTTTGTTGTGTCAATTGCAGTGGTAATTGCACTTTCAGGAATAATATTTTCTGACAATCTGGTATCTTTGTTGGCACCGGGATTTGATGCAGGCAAGCATCAGCTTACATCAAGGCTTTCGGCAATAATGTTTCCTATGATTATATTCACAGGGATTGCATTTTCTTTTGTGGGTATATTGCAATCCTATGGAGAGTATAATATCCCCTCAATAATAAGTCTTGTATCAAATGTTGTGATTATTGCATATTTTCCTTTGTGTGCTGATAAGTTCGGTATATACGGGCTTGCATATACAATGCTTATAGCATGGAGTCTTCAGGTATTAGTCCAAATACCTTCTCTTATTAGGTTTAAATTCCGGTTTGTTCCAAGTTTTAAATTCCGTGACTCTCATTTGAAAGCGGCACTAATCCTTGCAGGGCCAATGCTCATAAGCACGTGGGTACAGCCTTTGTATTCTGTAATCAATTCAAGACTTGCTTCCGGTATCAGCGGAGCACCAACAGTTTTGGAGCTTGCAAACAGACTTTATGTAGTCATGACAGGAGTATTTTCTTTCGTGGTGACAAATCTGATATTTCCTAAGGTGTCAGCGGCTAATGCACAAAATAATGAAGAAGAAGCAAAAAAGCTTATAATTACAAGCCTTAAGTCTATGGCACTGATACTTCTTCCGCTTACTGTAGGAATTATTGTTCTTGCAAAGCCTATAACAAGTATTATTTATGAACACAACAGGTTTGACAGCCAAAGTGTTCGAGCTGTAGCAAATGCTCTTAGGTGTTATAGTTTGGGAATGGTAGCTCTTGGTATAAATGAGGTCTTGAGTAAATATTTCTTCTCTATGAAGAATTCCAGGACACCTATGATAAACTCTATTATCAGCATGGTTATAAATATTGGGCTTGCATATATATTGTTCGATATATTTAAGACTCCGGGACTTGCCTTGGCGGCTGCCGGAGGCAGTGTGTCCAATGCAGTTTTGAACAGCATCTCTTTAAGGGATAAAAAGCTGTTTTCAAAAAAACAGTGGGTTGATGTACTTAAAATGTTTTTCAGTGCCTTGATTATGGGTGT
>JAZUOB010000187.1:0-4697 GCA_045604425.1 Clostridia bacterium | reverse complement strand
TATTTATTTGTCAATGTTTATCTCTGAGTGTAAATAAGATCCATAAGTTCTTGCTTTGATACTTCTTTTGTGTCACCGGGCATCAAACTTTTTGGCAGTGAAAATTCACCTATTGATATACGGGTAAGCTCTTTTACTGTTTTTCCGCATTTTTCACACATTCTTTTCACCTGGTGGAACTTTCCTTCTGAAATGGTTATTATGGATTTATAAGGGTCATCTGTGAGCTCAAGATTTCCGGGTTTTGCAGTGAAATCACCAAGGTCCATTCCGCTTTTGAATACATCAATATCTTTTTCTTCCATAGGTATATCGGTAGTGGCGATATACCTTTTAAAAAGGTCTTTTTTTGGTGATGTAAGCTCATGGCTGAGCTTGCCGTCATTTGTAATAATCAAAAGTCCTTCAGTATCTATATCAAGTCTTCCCACTGGAAAAGGGTTGAATTTTTTGTATTCTTCAGGAATAATGTCAATTACTGTAGGCAAATGATTATCAAAAGTGGCACTCACCACGCCCTTTGGCTTGTTCATCACAAGGTAGATATACTCTCTGTATTTGTGTTCTTTCCCCATATATGTGACAGATGAGCTATCATTTACTTGCGCGGCGGGGTCTTTTGCAATCTCGCCGTCTACACATACGACACCTGTTTTCAGAAGTTTTTTTATTTGTGACCTTGAGCCAAGCTCCCACAAATATTTATCAAGCCGCAAAATGCCACCCCCAAAATAAAGCTGTTATCAGTATATCATAATGTTTTTGATAATAATATATAGGATTTTTAATTTTGTTTATAATGCATAATTTATGTGGGTATTCTCTGTGAGAGTATATATTTTTTATATTTGAGGAAAGATATAAAAAATAATGTACGGAGGGAAATTATGAAAGACAAGATATTTGGAGTACTCCAGAGAGTTGGAAGATCTTTTATGCTTCCAATTGCACTTTTGCCTATAGCAGGACTTTTTTTGGGTATAGGAAGCTCGTTTACGAATCCTACAACTATTGAAACTTATGGCTTGACAAACGTGATATACGAGGGCGGATTTTTGTATACGATACTCACCGTGATGAGCAAAACGGGAAGCGTGGTATTCGATAATCTTGCACTGCTTTTTGCTATAGGAGTAGCAATAGGTATGGCAAAAAAAGAAAAAGAGGTAGCAGCGCTTGCAGGTGCTATTTCTTATCTTATAATGAACACAGCAATCAGTGCACTGATTGCTGCAAAAGGCGGCGTAGAGGAAATGGCGGCAAACTCCACAGCTTCAGTTCTTGGAATAACAACACTGCAAATGGGAGTTTTCGGAGGTATTATTGTGGGTCTTGGAGTTGCTGCACTTCATAACCGCTTTTATAAAATTCAGCTTCCAAGAGTGCTGGCGTTTTTTGGAGGCACAAGATTTGTGCCTATAATATGCTCTGTAGTATACCTTTTGGTAGGCGTTGTTCTTTTTTATGTATGGCCTTTGGTACAATCTGCAATATCAGCCTTGGGAGCTTTGGTGCTAAACTCGGGATATGCAGGAACATGGATATACGGAATTATAGAAAGAGCATTGATACCCTTTGGTCTGCATCATGTGTTTTATATGCCTTTCTGGCAGACGGAGCTTGGGGGTGCAATGGTTATAGACGGAGTTCTTGTTCAAGGTGCCCAGAACATTTATTTTGCACAGCTTGCATCAAAAGAAACAGTACGTTTTTCTGTTGAAGCAACAAGATTTATGTCAGGCAAATTCCCCTTCATGATTTTTGGATTGCCGGCGGCTGCATATGCAATGTATAAATGCGCAAAACCGGAAAAAAGAAAAATAGCAGGCGGACTTCTTTTGTCTGCCGCACTCACATCTATGCTTACAGGTATTACAGAGCCTTTGGAATTTACCTTCTTGTTTGTAGCACCGCTTGCATACGGAGTTCATTGTGTTTTGGCAGGTTTATCGTTCATGCTTATGCATATACTGGGAGTAGGTGTGGGCATGACTTTCTCCGGAGGTATAATAGATTTGTTCTTGTTCGGTATACTTCAGGGAAATCAAAAAACAAACTGGATTTTTGTCATAATAGTAGGTCTTATATATGCTCTCGTTTATTATGGGGTATTTTACTTCCTCATCAAAAAGTTTGACCTTAAAACTCCCGGCAGAGAAGACGACGGTGAGGAAACCAAGCTTTATACCAGAAAGGATATGAACAAAAAGCACAATCCGGAAGTTGTGGAAGATGAAATAAGCAGCCTGATCGTGAGAGGTCTTGGAGGCAAGGACAATATTTCGGATATAGATTGCTGCGCCACACGTCTTCGTGTGAACGTCAAGGACGGCAGCAAAATACAACAGCAGCTTCTTAAAACAAGCGGTGCATCCGGTGTCATTGTAAAAGCCAATGCAGTTCAGGTTATATACGGCCCCCATGTCAGTGTTATAAAGTCTAATCTTGATGATTTTATTTCAAATCACAAAGACACAAAAGAAGAAAAAACTAAAGAGATTTTGTACTCACACACAGACGGAGATATAGTTCCCCTTAAAGATGTAAAAGATGATGCATTTCGGGATAAAATACTTGGCGACGGAGTGGCTATACTTCCGACAAGCGGAAAATTGTATGCTCCATGTGATGGCCTTGTGCAGACTGTTTTCGGCACTAATCATGCTATCAATATAGTATCACAAGAGGGTACTGAAATACTTCTTCATATTGGTATCGACACAGTTAAGCTTAAAGGAAAGTATTTCAAATGCCATGTGCAAGAAGGAAAACAAGTCAAAAAAGGAGATGTGCTCATAACCTTTGATTTGGGTATGCTGAAAAAAGAGGGATTTGACACAACAACACCTATGGTTATCTGCAACAGTGAAGACTATAGCTTAATAAAAGTTTTGAAAGACGGGAAAACTCTGCATGGAATAAAACTTATAGAAACGGAGAAATAATTTATGAAAAAATTCGATTATACAATAAAAGACGAGCTTGGTATTCATGCAAGACCGGCAGGTAATTTTTCAAAGCTTGCCAAGACGTTTGAAAGTGAGGTCACAGTAATGAAGGATACTAAGATATCAAATGCCACCAAGCTTCTTGCACTTATGAGCATGGGTATAAAGCAAAATGATACAATCACCGTATGCGTAAGCGGACCTGATGAAGAGGAAGCATCAAAAAAATTAAAAGAATACCTGGAAGAAAATTTATAAGGTGGACAGTATGACAATTTTTGCCGGAAAAAGTGTAAATAATGCCATTGCAGTTGGCAAAATACTTGTTTATAAAAGAAATGAGCCGCAGATAAGAAGAAAAAGTGTATCGGATATAAACAGAGAACTGGAAAGATTTGAAAATGCAAAAAAGACAGCACTTATAGAGCTTACTGATATATACAATAAAGCTCTCAAGGAAGTAGGACAGACCAATGCCCAGATTTTTGAAATTCATATGATGATGCTGGATGATGAGGACTATAATGAGTCTGTTGTCAACATTATAAAATCCCAAGGGGTAAATGCAGAGTATGCAGTGGCTGCCACTTCACAGAATTTCAAAGAGATGTTTTCTTCTATGGAAGACGCTTATATGCAGGCCAGAGCTATAGACATTCAGGATATATCCTCCAGAATAATATCCTGTCTGTCAGGCTCGGCAAATGTTGAAGAGGGGTCCGCGGAAAAAATGATAATATGTGCAGATGACCTTGCTCCCAGTGAAACAGTTTCAATGGACAAGTCAAAGGTTCTGGCGTTTGTTACAGCTTTTGGGTCTGTAAATTCTCATACGGCAATACTTGCAAGGACGATGAATATTCCGGCTGTTATTGGAGTTGGTGAAGAATTTTTAGACAGCATTTCTGATGATATGTGGGCTATAGTAGACGGTTTTTCCGGAGAGGTTTATTTAAATCCTGACCAGGACAGCATAAATAAAGCAAAAGCCAGACAAAAAGAGGAGGAGGAAAAGGATAATCTCCTTAGAAAACTGAAAGGGAAACCGGATATTACAATAGACGGAACAAAAGTGAATATATATGCAAATATAGGCACAACAGATAATATAGCTTCTGTCTTGATAAACGACGCAGAGGGAATAGGGCTGTTTAGAAGTGAATTTTTGTATCTTGAAAGTGACGATTATCCCTCAGAAGAAAAACAGTTTGCCGCTTACAAAAGAGTTGTAGAGAGTATGGCAGGCAAAAAGGTCATAATCCGTACGCTTGATATCGGCGCAGACAAGCAGGTGGGGTATTTTGGACTTAAAAAAGAGGAAAACCCTGCGCTCGGTCTTCGCGCGATACGAATTTGTCTTACACGCCCCGAGCTATTTAGAACACAGCTTCGTGCCTTGTATCGCGCATCGGTATACGGCGAACTTGGCATCATGTTCCCGATGATAACGAGCGAGAGTGAGGTTGCACAAATACTCGAAATTTGTCGCGATGTACGTGAAGAACTCGCACGTGAAGGTCTGCCTGTATCACCGCACGTCGAGCTTGGAATTATGATAGAAACACCTGCCTCGGCAATAATCTCCGACAGGCTCGCGCCGATGGTGGACTTTTTCAGCGTAGGCACGAACGATCTGACGCAGTACACTCTCGCATGTGACCGTCAGAATCCTGCGCTCGAGAATTTCTGTGATACGCATCACGAGGCGGTGCTGCGACTTATTGAATATGCTGCGAAATGTGCGCATGC
>JAZUOB010000186.1:0-1913 GCA_045604425.1 Clostridia bacterium | reverse complement strand
CTTCCTAAGACCGCTTGGCCTCCGACTTTCCCTGTTAGGCCAAGAAGCAATAATTGATACAGACTCAAAAGTTCAATCAAGGGGTGCATATGTTTGCTCCAACAAAAAGTGTATCGAACAAGCAATAAAAAAACGAAGCTTTGAACGACACCTGAAAGCAGACTGCACCGGTGTATATCAAAGTCTTAAGGAGAATATGAATGAATAATATACTTGGTATGATTGGTCTTGCCAAAAAGGCAGGCTATTTATCCTCCGGTACGTATATGTGTGAAACGTCCATAAAAAGCGGCATTTCAAAGCTTGTTATAATTGCAGAAGATGCCTCTTCAAACACAAAAAAATCCATAACTGACTCATGTATTTATAGAAAAGTGCCATGCATTGAATTTTCTGATATGTATAACCTCGGTAAATTTTCCGGTGGTGGCGAAAAGGCGGTTTTGTCCGTCAATGACGAAAAATTTGCAGATGCACTACTTCAGAAAATTAAATGTATTTACGGAAAGGATAGGTGATTTATTTGGCAGAAGCAGTATTGAATATAAAAACAATTGCCAAAGATCTGAAATTGACAGGCAAAGAGGTTACTGAAAAATTAGCCGAGTACGGCCATGAGATAAGAAGTACATCTGCGGCAATTACCACAGAGCAAGCAGGACTTGTAGTAGATATTTTCACTCAGATAAATGAAACTCCAATTGATGAGCTCAAAGAAATAATTGCATCAGCTGTTGATAAGAGAATAAAGAGTGAGGCTGAAGAAAAGGCAAGACTTGAAGCCGAAGAGAAAGCACGACTTGAAGAAGAACGCCAGAAGAAGATAGAAGCCAGCAAAGCTCCTGTTACAGAAAAGGATATTGCTCTTAAGAAAGCTCAGGAGAAGGTAGCAAAAGCTGCCAGAGAAAAAGCTGAGGGCAAAAAAGAAGAAGTAAAGGCAAAAGAAGAAAAGCCGGCAAAAAAGACCGAAGATGTGCCTGATCAAAAGAAAGTACGCAAAGAAAAGCCTAAAAAGAGACCTGCACAGAAACAGACTGGTACAAGAATTGAATTGATTGGTGCAGATGAGCCTGAAAATAATGGTGAGGTTGTAATCAAGACAGAAGATGACAAAAAATATATCGATACAAGAACATCTACTGTTGAAATCGAAAAAATAGAAAGTGCTGAGCGTATAGAAGAGCTTGTTGGTGAAAAGAATATCAAATATAACTCATCGAGAGACAAGCAAAAATCAAAACGCTCCAAGCAGCCTCAGAAGGACAATCTTGAATCAAAACCTGATATCAAGAAGCAAAAGCCTGTAAAGGAAATTACAGAAGTTGAAATTCCTGAAACTATTACTGTTGGTGAGTTTGCTCAAAAAATAGGCAAGGGTGCCGGAGAAGTTGTCAAGAAACTTATGATGCTCGGCGTAATGGCAACAATCACACAATCAATTGATTTTGAGACAGCCACATTGATAGGCGAAGATTTTGGTATAACAGTTAATCCAGAGATTGTTCTTACAAAAGAAGATATATTGTTTGAACAGTTCCAACAAGAAGACAAGGCAGAAGACCTTAAAGAACGTCCGCCGGTAGTTGTTGTTATGGGTCACGTTGACCATGGCAAGACATCACTTCTTGACGCAATCAGAGATACATCTGTTACTACTACAGAAGCAGGCGGCATCACTCAGCATATCGGTGCATATAGTGTAAAACTAAATGATAGAATTATAACATTTTTGGATACACCGGGCCATGAAGCATTTACAACAATGCGTGCAAGAGGTGCTCAGGTTACAGACGTAGCAATCTTGGTTGTTGCTGCAGACGACGGTATTATGCCGCAGACTATTGAAGCTATAAACCATGCCAAAGCAGCCGGTGTCACAATTGTTGTTGCTATAAATAAGATTGACCGCGAGG
>JAZUOB010000185.1:0-3516 GCA_045604425.1 Clostridia bacterium | reverse complement strand
GCAGAACTTATTGAAAAAAGAGATATACATCTAAGTGTTTCCACAACTTCAAGAGACAAAAGAGCAGGAGAAATTGCAGGTGTTACATACAACTATACAACACCTGAGAAATTTCGTGCAATGGCAACTAATGGTGAATTGCTTGAATGGGCGGTGTATAACGGAAACTATTACGGAACACCCAAAGCACAAATAGAAAAAATGCTTGAAGACGGCAAGGACGTACTTCTTGAGATAGAGCCACAAGGGGCACTGAAAGTAAAAGCAGAGCTACCCGAGACAGTTCTTATCTTTATAATCCCGCCGTCAATGGAGGTGCTTCGTGACAGATTAGTACAGCGCCAACGTGAAACAGAAGCAGAAATAAATGATAGAATAAACTCTGCTAAATGGGAGTTTATGCAGGCTGCAAAATATAATTATATTGTAGAAAATGATGACCTTGCTACCTGTGTAAATCAGGTATCATCTATTATGGATGATTGCAAGGAATCCAGGAAAAAAGTATATAGACTGTTGAAAGATAATTAAAAAAAGGAGATATAAAATTATGATGATCAAACCAGGAATAAGTGAGCTTTCAAAGAAAGTTGATTCAAGATATACTCTTGTCAGCATGGCTGCAAAAAGAGTACGTATGCTTGGAGATTCTGATCAGAATGCAGAAGAGATAAAGCCGATTTCCAAGGCTGTAGAAGAAATAGCTGACGGCAAGGTTCAATACTGCCGAGGTGAAGAAGTATACGATAGTATTCAGGGTCAGGGTGATGTTATATTCACTCCGTCAGAGCCAAGTGCAGATCTTAATCTAGAAGCACTTAAATACGAACTTGAAGTAGCTGAGAGAAAAGCTATGGAAGAGCGTATGGAAAAAGACAGACTTGAACGCCAGGTGAAAGAAGCACAGGCAGAACTTAAAAACGAATAATCATGTATGCAAGAGTAATAGTCAATCATAATTCTTCTTCGCTGGATAAAACACTTGAGTATGAAGTGCCGGCGGGGATGAACGTGACTGTGGGAGATGCCGTGACAGTACCATTTGGTACAAAGAACAAACCTTTGCAAGCTTATGTCATCGGCACCTGTGACTGTGTGGATTTTGATCCGTCAAAGATTAAAAAAATCAAATCCAAATCCAAGGTCGGCAGAGTGTTTGATGAAAAGATGCTGGACATAATCATGTATATGCGAGAAAAGTACATGTGTACTTTTGCCGAAGCTGTGTCAGCTGTAGTTCCCAGAGGTACAGGAATAAAGGTTCGAGAATGGCTTATTTCACAAAAAGGAGATTTCCTCCTTAGCGGCAGAAAAAAGCAGGTATATGAAGAAGTAGTCAAATACGGATGCGTTGAATATATAACTTTTGTATCCGGATTTGATTTTGATATAGGACCGGTCATAAGAGAGCTTATATCAATAGGCGCATTGAAAAGAGAGTTCAGTGAAAAATCACCGGTGTCAAAAAAGACACAAAGTGCAGTAAAGCTTAAGGTTTCAAAAGACGAAGCTATTGAAGCTGCGCTTGCCATGTCAAAAAAAGCTCCAAAGCGCTCAAAAGCATTGGAAATAGCTTCACAGCTTGAAATTGTGTCATGCAGCGATCTAAAGAAGCTTTCAGAGTGTGACAGCACTGTTATAAATACTCTTTGCAAAATGGGTTTTTTGAGCAAGACAAAAATCGAGATAGACAGAAATCCAAATAGATTTTATGTAGCTCCCGATACAGAAAAGAAGCTTACAGAAGAACAAGACAATGTAGTCTCAAAAATAACACCATATATAAAACAAAACAAGCATAAAATCTTTTTGCTTCATGGGGTGACAGGAAGCGGCAAAACAGAAGTATACATGCACTGTATAAAAAAAGCTTTAGACCAAGGCTTAAAAGCTATAGTTTTAGTGCCGGAAATATCCCTTACGCCTCAGACGGTGAATAGGTTTAAAGCCAGATTTGGCAATCGTATTGCAGTTATTCATAGCGCATTGTCTATGGGAGAAAGATACGACCAATGGCGAAAAATCCGAGACGGCGGGGCGGATATTGTCATAGGTGCAAGGTCTGCTGTGTTTGCACCAATAGATAATATAGGTATAATAATACTCGACGAGGAGCATAGTGACACTTATAAGTCAGAGTCTTCTCCAAGGTATGTCACAAAAGATATTGCCGAGTTTCGTGCAAAGCAGCATGGAGCAGTGCTGTTGCTTGCCAGTGCTACACCGTCTTTTGATACATATTATAAAGCTCAAAGGGGAGAAATAGAACTTCTCACTATAAAGAGCCGTTATAATATGAATTCTATGCCTGAAATTCACATAACTGATATGCGAAGCGAACTTGAAAACGGTAATAAATCCATGTTTTCCATAAAGCTTCAGGAAGAAATACAAAAAAACCTTGAAAACAAGGAGCAGACCATACTGTTTTTGAACAGACGAGGTTTTTCTACGTTTGTATCTTGCAGAGAATGTGGGTTTGTAGCTCATTGTCCTAACTGCAATATTTCCATGACATATCACAAATTTGATGATACACTTCAGTGTCATTATTGTGGGCACACAATTAAGAATTATAAATCGTGTCCTTCATGCCAAAGTAAATATATACGATATTTCGGTGGAGGCACGGAGAAAGTTGAAAATGAGGTAAAAGCCTTGTTTCCTGATGCAACTACAATTCGTATGGACGTGGACACAACAGGCAAAAAACAATCCCATAGAAAAATACTGGAAAGATTTGAAAAAGAAAAGATGGATATCCTGATTGGCACACAAATGGTCACAAAAGGACTTGATTTTGAAAATGTGACTTTGGTTGGTGTGGTTTCTGCAGATACAATGCTGAATATTGATGATTTCAGGAGTGGAGAACGCACATTTGCAATTCTTGAACAGGTTACAGGCAGAGCAGGCAGAGGCGACAAAAAGGGAAGAGCAATTATCCAGACATATTCGCCGGAGCATGAAGCTGTTGTAATGGCAAAGGAACATAACTATCTAAAGTACTATAGCGATGAAATGTCTGCACGAAAATTATTATGGTATCCGCCCTTTTGCAATATGACTTTGATTGGTTTTTCAGGGCCGGTATTGGCTGATGTTCGCTCATGTGCAGAAGAGTTCAGTAGGGCTTTAGGCAAGGGTGAATATGTGGTTTTAGGGCCTCTTCCAAGTGCTGTTTCTAAAATAAAAAACAAGTACAGATATCAGATTATTATAAAAAGTAAGCTTAATCATGATATTACTGAGCTTTTAGGAAATGCCAGGGATATATGCAATAAAAACTTGAATTTTGAAGACGTAACAGTGGTTATCGATAAAAACCCTGTTCATATTCATTGATGTAAAACCGAAGGGAGTTTCGACAAAAGATGGCAATAAGAGAAATCAGAAAAATAGGAGACCCTATACTTTCTAAAAATTCAAAACCCGTAAAAGTGTTTGACGAAAAGCTTCATACACTTCTTGATGATATGAAAGACACTCTCAAACACCACGAGGGCGTGGGTCTTG
>JAZUOB010000184.1:0-5204 GCA_045604425.1 Clostridia bacterium | reverse complement strand
ACCTTTATAGAAGCCTCCTCGGCATTTTCAGTGAGTATATTCCTGATTTCAGTAGTAACTGACGGCTCGATAAGTCTTGAATAACTGTCGCGTACAGCTTCCTCTGTGATTTTAGAGCAAGCATTTGCTCCTTTTACAGTTTTAGAAAGAAGATATCTGAAAATTATTTCTTCATCCATATCAAGTTTTACTTGCAAAAAGCCTTCTTTTTCACCTCTGTTGATAGCCAAAAGACGATGATTTGCAATTTTAGAAGCCTTTTCACTGAATTCGTAATACATGCTGTATACACTGTCCTCGTCCTTGGATGCCTTTGTTACAATCAGCGCATTGTGCATGGTAAGCTCTCTTAAAGTCTTTCTGTATTCGGGATTATCCGATACCTGCTCTGCTATTATGTCAGAAGCACCACTAAGTGCTTCTTCTATAGAATTTACACCTTTTTCTTCGTTTATATACTTTGAAGCTTCGATTTCGGGATTTGTAGCATCATCCTGCATAAAAATAAGCTCTGCCAAAGGCTCAAGGCCTTTTTCTTTTGCGATAGAAGCTCTTGTTCTTCTCTTTGGCCTGAAAGGTCGGTATATATCCTCAAGCTCCGTCATAGTGGTGGCTTTTTGGATACTGCCATTTATCTCATCTGTGAGATTGCCTTGTTCGTCTATAAGCCTTGTTATTTCGGCCTTTTTGTCTTCAAGATTGCGTAGATAGTTTAGACGGTCGGAAAAATCACGAAGTACCTCGTCAGTCATACCACCGGCTTTTTCTTTTCTGTAACGGGCAATAAAGGGTATTGTATTTCCTTCGTCGATAAGAGTAATTGTATTGACAATCTGTTCATCACGAAGTGAAAATTCCTCCTTCAAAATAGCCTTGATTTTGTCCATTTGTTCAAACCTCCCAAAATATAAAAAAACATTTTTGAAACTTTGTAATATTTCTGAAAACTTTTTTTAAAAAAAGACTTCACAAAGCAAAAAAAATGTGATACAATAGACTTAACCCCAATATATAGTGTTTTTATGTCAACTAATTGTCATATATTGTTTGTATCCAGGTAAGATTATACCTCAATTTTGCGTGGAATACAACTAAAAATTCAAAATATAAAGCAATTGAAAAAAATTTTTAAAAAACACTTGCGTTTTCTTATGAAATGGAGTAAAATATAACTGTAGTGGAGCAAATGGGAGAGAATTGGAGAATTTTCTTCGGATTTGAATTTTATTTCAGGGAGGTGAACGTAATATTATGGGCACATATTTTGTAGATGAATATGAAAGACAGCTTGATGACAGAGGCAGAATTATATTGCCGGCAAAAGTTCGTGAAGCTATAGGCAGTTGTGTTTATATTACACGTTCGCCGTCAGAAAAATGTCTCCATCTTTACACCGAAGAGGAATGGGAGATAATATCCCAGCGCCTTAGAAGTCTTCCTGCCGCATATGACAAAAATGCAGCAGCTTTTGTGCGTTTGTTTTTTGGCACAGCCACAAGCTGTGAAGTGGACAAGCAGGGCAGAGTGTCTGTTGGCAAGAGATTATGTGAGTTTGCAGAACTGAAAAAAGACGTTGTATTAGTTGGTGTAAATACGAGACTTGAGATTTGGTCAAAGGATAAATGGGAAGAGTATAATTCTCAGTTGTCAGAGACGATTATTTTGGAAGGTATAGAAAAGTTCGGGCTTATTATCTAAAGGAGTTATGGCATGGAATTTGCACATGTATCGGTATTGCTTGATGAAGTTATTTCATCATTGAAAATAAAGCAAAACGGAATATATGCCGACGGTACATTGGGCGGTGGCGGTCATACATACGGGATATTGTCTAAAAGTCAGGCTGCGAAAGTTATAGGGATTGATCAGGATACTGACGCAATAGCCGCTGCATCCAAAAGACTTGAAAAATTTGGTGATAGATTTATAGCCGTACATGACAATTTTTCAAATATAATTGACGTTCTCAAAAAACTGGGCATAGAGTCTATCCACGGAGCAGTGCTGGATTTAGGTGTCAGCTCATATCAGCTGGATGAAGCTTCCAGAGGTTTCAGCTATATGCATGACGCACCGCTGGATATGAGAATGAATAAGCAAAATAAGCTTTCTGCATTTGAGGTAGTGAACTCATATACCAAAGAGGAGCTTACAGACATATTTTATTCCTACGGTGAGGAGAAATGGTCTAAGCGCATAGCAGAATTTATTTGGGATGCAAGACAAGAAAAACCGGTTTCTACAACCGGAGAACTTGTGAACATCATTGAAAGAGCAATCCCCAAAGCTGCAAGAGCAGAGGGTGGACATCCTGCAAAAAGAGTTTTCCAGGCTATCAGAATAGAGGTAAACGGAGAACTCAGGATACTGGAAAAAGCACTTCGTGATTTTGTGAAAGTGCTTGCCCCCGGCGGAAAGCTTGCAGTGATTACATTTCATTCTTTGGAAGACCGCATAGTCAAAAACACTTTCAAGGATATGAGCACAGATTGTATCTGTCCAAAAGAATTCCCTGTATGTGTGTGCAATCATAAGGCTATTGCCAAGCTTTCACCCAAGAAACCGATTTTGCCTACAGATGCAGAGCTTCGGGAAAACTCAAGATCAAGAAGTGCAAAACTAAGAGTCATACAAAAGCTGTAGAAATATATAATTTTAGTGAGGAAATAAGAATGGTTAACGGAAATCTTGCCTATAAGGAAGACATGGTTACACGACCTATAAAAAATAATAGATATGACTACCCAAGATACTACAGCAATGATTACAGGCGCCAGTACTCATCTGATGCTATGAGAAGCCAAAGAGTACGTCAGGCTGCAGCCAAGAGGGTACAAACTGTTAAAACCTATGAAAAGGATAAAAGAGAGATGATACACAAGAAGACTACTCTTTTGAGAATAGTATACATGCTTACAATCGCACTGGCTGCTACCTTTATGATTTCAAAGTACGTGGCAGTAAACGAGACAGCAGGTGAGATAAAGTCTTTGACAAAAGAACTTGAAAGCACAAGAGCACATACAAGCCAGAGAATATTTGAAATGGAAAGAAGTATAGATCTTAGCGAAGTAGAAGAGATTGCAACTACTGAGCTTGGCATGCAAAGGCCGGAAGTATACCAGATAGTATATGTTAATGTAGATAAAGAAGATGTTTCTCAAATCACCGCAGGTGATGTAGAGGGCGCCGGAAACGATGTAAAAGCTTTCTTGTCAAAAGTGAAAGAGAATATAAAAGAGCTTTTCAGCATAAATTAAATTGATGTATTATTTTATAAAAAGGGAGGTGTTGCATCATTCTGCCTATAACAATGATCAAAAAGAGAGCAAGGATAATGTTTGTTGTAGTTGTAGCATTCTTACTTGCTCTTATTTTAAGAGTGGCATACTGGCAGATTATCAGAGGCGATGAAATGCGCCAGGCTGTAGAACGTCAGCAGACAGGAGCCACAGAAGTAATAGCTTCAAGAGGAACAATATACGACAGAAACGGCAAAGCACTTGCTGAAAGTGCTACTGTCAACACCCTTATCTGTAATCCTCAGGATATTGATAAAAACACCAAAACCCATGAAGAAGCCGAATATATAGCAGACAAACTGTCTGTTATTCTGGACATGGATTACAACAGAATATACACCCTTCTTACAAAGGAAAACAGATATCAGGTTATAAAGAAAAGACTTACAATAGAAGAGACTCGTCAGGTCAAAGCTCTTAAGACTCCGAAAGATTCAGACGGCGATGGCAAGACAGATGCAGACGACAAGTCTAAGATATTCAGACCAATTACATTCGAAGAAGACTCAAAGCGCTACTATTCTTATAATGTAGCACCGGGTATTCTCGGATTTACCGGGTATGATAATAATGGTATACAAGGTGTAGAGCTTACCTTTGATGACTATCTTTCAGGCAAAAACGGAAGTGTAATCACAGCACAGAACGCATCGGGAACAACCTTGGAAGACCAACAGTATGAAGCATATAACAGTGCTTCGAAGGGTGCGGATGTTGTCCTTACAATAGATGAGACAATTCAGCACTATCTGGAGCAGCATCTTGAAGCGGCTGTAGAGGAATGCGAACTCAAAGAGGGAGCTGCAGGCATAGTAATGAATCCTAAAACAGGTAAAATTCTTGCTATGGCTACAAAGCCGGACTTTGATGCGAACGAGCCTTATGATGTGTCCAGATTTGAAAAGTACAGTATAAAATTTGAATATAATTCAGAGATTTTAGAAAGACCTTTGACTATCGAAGATCAAAAGGAGCTTTTTGATATCAAAGATGACACCACAAAAAAATCTGATGATGACGATGAAGAAGACGAATTAGACCCTGAATCATTTACCGATGAGGAGCTTGAAAGCCTGAAAGAAGAACGCACAGTTGCTATGCGTAATAAAATGTGGAGAAACAAAGCTATATCCGATGCCTATGAGCCGGGTTCTACATTCAAAATAATCACCGCGGCGGCAGCTCTTGAAGAAGGTGTTGTAAACTTTGATACAGGCTTTGTATGTGGCGGTTCAAAAAAGCTTGGAATATATGATATCCACTGCCACGTGACTTCAGGTCATGGAGCTCAGACTTTTGCAGAGGGTGTAAAGCATTCCTGCAACGTAGTTTTCATGGAGACGGGACTAAGGCTTGGCTCTGAAAAATTCAAGGACTATTATGAAGCATTTGGTTTTACAAGAAAAACCGGAATAGATTTGATAGGTGAGTCAAAAGGACTTTTCTATGACAAGGCAAAGCTTTCTGATACCGATATAGCGACAAGCTCATTTGGTCAGGGCTTCAATGTCACACCTATACAGCTTATAACAGCAATCTCTGCAGTCGTAAACGGCGGAAATCTATTGAAGCCGCAGATTGTAAAAGAAATTAGAAATGATACAGGTGTTATCAAAAGCTATCAAACACAAGTTGTAAATAAAGTTATATCAGAAGATACCTCTTCAAAAATGCGTGAAGTGCTTGAGCAGGTTGTATCAGCACCTGACGGCACGGGTAAGAACGCATATGTAGCAGGTTACAGAGTAGGCGGCAAGACAGGTACATCGCAAAAAGGTGACCGTTCAGGTACAAAAAGAATTGCATCATTTGTTGGTTTTGCACCTGCAGATGACCCGCAGATAATATGTCTTATTATGCTTGATGAGCCACAGGTTGCAAACAAGTTTGGCGGAACAATTG
>JAZUOB010000183.1:0-2197 GCA_045604425.1 Clostridia bacterium | reverse complement strand
CCGCTTGGCCTCCGACTTTGCATATGAGCCGATGTACTTCTTTACACCATATGTGAACATATCCAGTGCAAGTGCAGCTCTTTCTTCGCCGTTATCTGCAGCAGCAGTCAAGTCTCTGAAGTCGCTTGATACGCCTGATACACCATATACACCTGATTCTTTGTTTACGATTGTGTTGATTTGCTTTGAAGTAAGACCCATATCATCCATCATATATGTGATAACAGCAGGGTCCATAGTACCTGTTCTTGTACCCATGATAGTACCATCAAGTGGGGTGAAGCCCATGGTTGTATCAACTGATTTGCCGCCGTCTACAGCTGTGATTGATGATCCGTTTCCAAGGTGGCATGTGATAATCTTCAAATCTTCCGGTGCTTTGCCAAGCATTTTTGCAGCTTCAGCTGCAACATACTTGTGGCTTGTGCCGTGGAAGCCGTATTTTCTGATTTTTTGTTCTTCGTAGAATCTGTAAGGAAGACCATACATAAATGCTTTTGGAGGCATTGTCTGGTGGAATGCTGTATCAAATACTGCAACCTGCTTTACGCCTGGCATAATTTGCTCACATGCTTCGATACCTGTAATATTGGCAGGGTTGTGAAGTGGTGCAAGAGGAGTACAAGCTTCCAATGCTTCTTTTACTTTATCATCGATTACGATTGAATCAGCAAAAATCTCTGCACCGTGTACCACTCTGTGACCAACAGCACCGATTTCTGACATATCTTTGATGACACCGTGTTCATCATTTACAAGCGCATCAACTACAAGCTTGATGCCGTCAGCATGATTGTCCATCTTGCTTTCAATACGAACTTTTTTGTCCTGTGCTACGTTTGTGTGCTGAAGATTTGCACCGTCAAGACCTATACGTTCGCAAAGTCCTTTCGCAAGAACAGTTTCGCTGTCCATATCAATAAGCTGATATTTAAGTGAAGAACTGCCTGCGTTAATAACTAATATTTTCATCAGTTTTTCTCCTTTATTATAAGTTTATGCTGAATATGTCTATTTGGAATCAGTCCTGAGCCTGAACAGCGGTTATTGCTACAACACCAGCAATATCTTCAGCAGTGCAACCTCTCGAAAGGTCATTTACAGGCTTTGAAATACCCTGGAGAATAGGGCCATAAGCTTCTGCCTTTGCAAGTCTTTGAACAAGCTTATAGCCAATATTACCTGCATTAAGGTCAGGGAATACAAGTACGTTTGCTTGTCCTGCAACCTTTGAGCCGGGAGCTTTCTGCTCAGCAACTGATTTTACAACAGCTGCGTCAAACTGCATCTCACCGTCAATAGCAAGGTCAGGCCTCTTTTCTTTTGCAAGTCTTGTTGCTTCCACCATTTTGTCAACAAGCGGATTTTTAGCGCTTCCGTATGTTGAATATGAAAGCATAGCTATTTTTGGCTCAGCGCCCAAAAGCTGTGAAAAGCTCTTTGCTGATGAAATGGCGATTTCTGAAACCTGGTCTGCATCAGGGTTTTCATTAAGACCGCTGTCTGCAAAAATGAAAGCACCGTTTTCGCCGTATTCGCAATCGGGAACTACCATGATGAAGAATGCAGAAACAAGCTTTGTGCCCGGAGCAGTCTTCAAAATCTGGAGTGATGGACGTATAACATTTGCTGATGAGTTGATTGCACCTGCAACCATGCCGTCAGCATCTCCCATTTTAACCATCATACAGCCGTAGTAAAGAGTGTTCTTTACAGTCTCAGCTGCTTGCTCAGGTGTAACACCCTTTGCTTTTCTGAGTTCATAGAACTCATTTGCATATTCCTCTGTTTTTGAGGATGTGATAGGGTCAATAATCTCTATACCGTCTATATCAAGGCTGTCATTTTGAGCTATTGACTTGATTTTGTCTACATTACCAAGGAGTACAACTTTTGCGTATCCTTCTTTTTTAACCATTGCGGCAGCTTCTACCGTTCTTTTGTCTTCTCCCTCTGCAAGAACAATAGTCTTAATGTTCTGACCAGCTCTTGTTTTGAGAGTGTCAATAAATTTACTCATCTAAAAAATCCCTTCTTTTAATAATGTATATGGATATTTTAATCCGCTTTTTAATTATAATACTTTTTACTTATATTTTCAAGTAAAATATTAGAAAAAAGCATAAAATATATAAAAACCACAAAAAACCCTTGAAATTTTAGCCAAGGGATAGTATAATGATGTTATTATAGAAAA
>JAZUOB010000182.1:0-1897 GCA_045604425.1 Clostridia bacterium | reverse complement strand
ATATCATCAAAAAAACAGATATCAAAGAAATAATCTTCGATATAAGAAACGAAAAAAACCCCTGCTCACTTTGTGCAAAGATGAGACGCCATCTTTTAAATGAAGCCGCAATAGAAGCAGGCTCAAAAGTTATAGCTCTTGGTCATCACAATGACGATGTTTTGGAGACATTTCTTCTGAGCCTTATGTATGAGGGCAGAATAAATTGTTTTTCACCGGTTACTCATCTTGACAGAATGGACGTATACCAGATACGTCCAATGATATATGTAAGAGAAAGAGATGTTAGAGGAGCAGTAAAAAACCACTGTCTTCCGGTTGTTCATAATCCTTGTCCTGCCAACGGCATTACAAAGCGCCAGTATATGAAAGAGCTTATCTCAAGGCTTGAAAAAGAAAATCATCCGGGCCTTAGAAAGCGCCTTTTCACAGCTATCGAACAAAGCTCAATCGACGGCTGGAGCAAGGAAAACCCTGTGAGGTAGCCTATGAGTGAAAAAACATTTGGCATTATCATCAAGCAATCAAATTTTGGTGAAGGTCACAGAATGTTGTGGATTTTTACTCAAAAATACGGTATTATCAAGGCAGTTGCTCACGGTGCAGAAAAAACAAAAAGCAAGTCAGGAGCATCTACACAGTTTTTGTCATACTCGGAATTTGAATTCTATGACAACAAGGATGTCTGGAACATAAAAAGCATATCACCAAAAGACAATTTCTGGCCTGTTCAGGAGGATATACAAAAGCTTGCTCTTTGTACATACTTTGCAGACCTTATCTACTTTAGTCTTGACTTGTTTAATCCTGACAATAATATTTTAAGACTTTTTCTGAATTGTCTTTTTGCCTGCGCATACAAAGACATACCTCATCACATTATCAAACTGGTTTTTGAAACAAAACTTATGTACTTTTCAGGGCTGATACCTTCCCCTTGTGCTTGTATTGATTGTACCGGTGAGGAGGAGCTTTTGTATTTAAGTACAAAAACCGGCGGTGTTGTCTGCAAATCATGCTCACAGGCAGGCGATATTTATCTTGGTGAAGACGGATATAAAACATATTTTATTATCCTGCTTTCTGACCTTAAGAAAATGTTTTCCTATGAGCTTGACGATAAAAGCGTTTCGCTTCTTTGCCCTATTATAGAACAGTACACATTGTCTTCCATAGACAAAAAAATAAATAGTCTTGACTACTATAAAGCTTTATTATAAAGGAGAAAAAAATGGAAAGAAGAGATAAAATCAATTATTATCTTGATATTGCCGAGACTGTGGCAGAAAGAGGAACTTGTCTTCGCCGCAACTACGGTGCAATCATTGTTAAAAACGATGAAATTATTTCAACCGGATATACCGGTGCTCCCAGAGGCAGAAAAAACTGTCTTGACCTGAACTTTTGTATAAGACAGCAAATGAATATTCCAAGAGGCGAAAGATATGAAATGTGCCGAAGCGTACATGCAGAAGCAAATGCAATCATATCAGCATCAAGACGTGATATGATAGACTCTGAAATATTTATTGTGGGAATAGACGCTGTGACAAAAGAAATCGTTGAAAACAGTTCAAGCTGTGCTATGTGCAAGCGCCAAATTATAAATGCAGGAATAAAAAGAGTGTACATAAGAGATACAAAAGAAGATTTCCGCGTTGTTGAGGTGCAAGAGTGGATTGATAACGATGATTCTTTGTCTCAACAATTCGGCTATTAAAAATAACAAGAAATCCGATATGCTTCGGATTTCTTGTTTTTTATTAGTGTAAAATTTCTTCTTAATCTTTAAAACGTGACAAAAATTTTATATTTCCCTCTTTTTAATAATAAAAAATATTTATTTTCTTGTTATCTATATGAATTATACCAACTTTAACGTAACAAAATACCATTT
>JAZUOB010000181.1:0-2378 GCA_045604425.1 Clostridia bacterium | reverse complement strand
GAGATGATATTTAAATTATAAATCATTGTTATTGCTACTTCAATCATAAAATGTGCCACACAATATGCAATTGTGTACATCAAAATGCAAAATAAACTGTTTCGTTTTATATAAATCTTTTGAATTCTACAAAAAAGCAGCTGTCGCCCACAAGGCAACAACTGCTTTAATTATTTCTTATTTGAAAGTTGTATCAAATGGTGCAAGAGGAAGTTGTACCCCTCCAAAATCACCGTATATACACTTAAGGATACCTTCTACATACGCATAGCGAACGCCTGTCACAGTTTCTGTAAGCCCACTCTTGCTTACTTTAATTGTATTGCTGCTTGCATCAACTATGATGCTGTCAGCAGCCACCCAATCTTTTCCGTTAGTTGTGAGCTGGAACGCAGGTGAACCTACAGCAGAACTATACTTTGAAAGTGTACCGCCATAGGTGTCAACTGTAATCACCGCTGTACCTGCAGAGTAATCAACACTCTCGAATGTAGGACCTGTATATGCTATATCTTCTCCCAACACCTTTGCAAGCATTGTTCTTGCAAGTCTCTCACCTACTACATTCTTATTTGCAGGGTGAATATTTCCATTATCACCACTGTCATTTGTGACTACAACGTAAACATTGTCAATATTCTGGGCATTGGACTGCAAAAGTCTTACATCTGGCCATCTGTCTGTCCATGCACCTGAGTCGTAGCCCGGAAGCTGTACTATAAGAAAAGGAAGATTTTTATTCTTCATTCCTGATCTTACATCGTCTATCATAGCCTCCAAGTACTTGTCATAACTCATTACATTAACCTTATCACTATCACTTTCACCCTGATACCATACAGCTGCTTTAACTGTATATGGCATTACAGAACGAACACCGTCATAAAAAAGGTCTGTATGACTCGCCCAATAACGTGTGTCAGTTTCTTTTGTGATATTAGCTTCATATTCATCAATTACTTTTTGAGGGAATTTGCCGGAGTTCAGGATAGAATCACGGCTTACCCACTTAGCAATCTCTGTTCCGCCCTGTGCACATGCAACGATACCGATAGGTACGTCGCCGCTTTCAGAAGTCAGGTCATAAATATAGCCAGCCATACGAACCATAGTTTCATATGTTTTACTTATATTTGATGTATCTATCTTCTCCCATACTTCCAGACCCTTTAGAGTTGTCTGGTTGTAAGAATCACGTGAATCAATGTTATTTTCTGTCATTGTATTGAAGAATCGAACATTTTTGCCGCTAAGCTTTGTTGCAAGAGTTGTATATTCGCTTACAAACTCGTTATATTTGCTTGCAGGATAATTAGAGCTTAGTCCTTTGCTAATTTCACTGGCAGTATGTTCAAACTGTCTTGCCATATTTGACTGACCACTTCCGTAATATACATCACCTACGAGTATGCCTCTGCGTGTAATTGTTCCAATATTCTTGCCATCTTTTTCTGCTGTGATAGTAAGAGTCTGCTCTGTGTTTGAATATTCTCCCATAGGAAGCTCTACAAAGAATTCGTTATCACCTGCAGGTACAGAATAAGATGCTGTTATTCCGCCGGAAAGCGTTGCAGTTACGACTGCTCCCTCAGGAGCCTTACCAAAAATAACCGCATCTGCATTTCTTTGAAGTACCATATTATCAGACATTACATTAGGTACAGTAAAGTCGTCTGTTTTAACGGTATATACCTTAGCAGGAAGAAGCGGCTCCATAGAACTCATATTATCCCATACCATGAGTTTAATCTTGGCACCGTCAGCTGCCGACGGAACAACCATATTGAATTCATAATCAAAATGGCTGCCATTTGCAATTGTTTTGTTGTCAATCACGTCAACATCTGTAAGCTTGCCGCTTTCGTCATATGATGCCATAACAACAGCAGGAGTAATGCTTTCACCTGAATTGTTGGATACTCTGTATTCAACAAGAGCACTTCCTGCCTTTGTGATTGTATCGACTCTGCTAAAATCATCACCCTGATTATCTGTGCCTTTGACAATAAATGCCTGTGTTTCACCCTCGTAATAGTCAATCACATTTACTGTATATGGATAAGTATAATCTGCGCCTGCTGATTTCGATACCAAAGTCAGCACGTCACCATCTGACCAGTCGCCACTTGCGTCCTTATCATCTACTGTTACATCATAGTCTGATGAACCGTCTATATCCTTTGCCATATCCTCCATTGTGCTGTAGGAATCTGTACGATGCTTTGTAACATCAATTGTCATGATGATAGAGTCCATTTTCAATTTATCTGAGCTAATCTCCTTACCTATTTTAAGAAGTTCAAAATCATCCAGATAAACTGTACCGGTACCTGTTGTAGAAAGACTAAATCGTGCTTGACTCAAATCCTGAGCACCAG
>JAZUOB010000180.1:0-4049 GCA_045604425.1 Clostridia bacterium | reverse complement strand
ATATGAAAAAAGTTGTAATTGGTATAACAGCTCATGTTGATAGCGGAAAAACAACTCTTGCAGAAGCTATTTTGTATAAGTCTGGTGAAACCAGAAAACTTGGCCGAGTAGACCACAAGGATGCTTTTTTGGATAATGATGATTTGGAAAGAGAAAGAGGAATTACTATTTTTTCCAAACAGGCATCATTTTCTTATAAGAGCACTAAAGTAGAGCTTTTAGACACTCCGGGGCACGTTGATTTTTCTGCTGAAACAGAGAGGACTCTCAAAATTCTTGATTACGCAATACTTGTCATAAATGCAAGTGCAGGAATTCAAAGTCATACAGAGACCATATGGAATCTTTTGTCTGACTATAATGTTCCGGTGTTTGTTTTTGTAAATAAAATGGATATGTCATACAACACTAAAGAAGAAATTTTACGGCAGCTGAATTCAGTTTTTGGTGACGGTTTCGTTGATTTTCAGTGCGGAATTCAGACAGAAGAACTTGCTGTATGTACAGAAGAGCTGACTGAAGAGTATATCGGGGGCGACATACAGGAGGAAACTGTAAAAAAAGCAATTCTTTCTCGAAAAGTATTTCCTTGTATGTTTGGCTCTGCACTGAAGATAGAAGGCATTACTGAATTTCTTGATGTGGTTGACAAATACACTGTAAACAGATGCGCGGGTGAAAGTTTTGGTGCCAAGGTGTTTAAAATCTCACATGATGATCAAGGCAACAGATTGACGCACCTTAAAATTACCGGCGGTGAGATTAGGGTAAAAGATACTGTAATCAACGAAAAAATTAATCAAATAAGAAAATATAACGGTTCTAAATTTATCCAGATGGATGTTGTATCAGGGGGAGATGTTTGCGCGGTTGTTGGAATTTCCACAACATATTCAGGTCAAGGATTGGGCTTTGAATCGGATGATGAATCAGTTTTCATGGAACCGGTTTTTAATTATAAAGTGATATTACCTGAGGGTATTGATCCGCACAAGGCTTTTATTATGCTTAAAACTTTAGAAGACGAAGAACCGACGTTAAAGATTGTATGGGAAGAACGTTTTAAAGAAATTCACATGCGACTAATGGGGCAGATGCAACTTGATGTTTTGAAACGTATGATATTTCGAAGATATGGACTTGAGGTATCGTTTGGTCAGGGAAGCGTGGCTTATAAAGAAACTATATTGGATGAAACTATTGGTATAGGTCATTATGAGCCGTTAAAGCATTATGCTGAAGTTCATTTGAAATTAGAGCCTTTAAAAAGAGGCAGTGGATTGAAATTTGCTACCGATTGCACCGAAGATATGCTTGGTAGAAATTGGCAAAATCTTGTAATGACACACCTGGCCGAAAAGGTGCATATGGGATGCCTCACAGGTTCTCCGATTACGGATATAAAAATAACTTTGATAGCAGGGAAATCACATTTAAAACATACAGAAGGTGGCGATTTTAGACAAGCAACATACAGAGGGGTAAGAAACGGTATCAGAAAAGCAAATAGTGTTTTGCTTGAACCTTGGTATTCATTTAAACTTCAAATTCACCACGATTCTGTAGGCAGGGCTATGACTGACATTCAAAGGATGGGAGGAAGAGTTGGCCTTCCTGAGAGCTTTCTTGATTACTCGTTGATAAAGGGGGAGGCTCCGGTGTCTGAAATGAGCGAATATTACAGTCAGGTGATTGGTTATACAAAAGGTACAGGGAAACTTGTTTGTGCATTTAAGGGATATGAAGAATGCCACAATGCTTGTGAAGTTATAAACTCAATAAATTATGACTGTGATGCAGATTTAGAAAACACGGCTGATTCAGTTTTCTGCAGTCATGGAGCAGGCTTTGTTGTTAAATGGGATGAAGTTGAGGATTACGCTCATGTCACTTCAGGAAACGATGCATCAGGTGATGATTTTGTAAGGGTTAGAGAGTATGTAAAAACGGTTGCTACAGATGAAGAGCTTTTGCGAATATTTGAAAACACATATGGTCCCGTAAAAACTGTTTTGCACAAGACATTTAAAAAGAATCCTGGTAATCAAAAACGCGAACACACAAAGCCTAAGAAAATAATCAAAGGTGATGAGTATCTTTTAATTGACGGTTATAATATAATTTTTGCATGGGACGAACTTAAAAAAATAGCTGAAGAAAATCTTGAACACGCTCGAGCACGTCTTGTTGATATAATCAGTAATTATCACGGGTTTAAACAGATAAACATCATTTTGGTGTTTGATGCTTATAAAGTAAAAAACAACAAAGGCGAAGTTGAAACAATCAATGGAGTTGATATTGTATACACAAAAGAAGCAGAAACAGCTGATATGTATATCGAAAAAGTCAGTCGCAAGCTTTCAAAGAATAATAGAGTGAGAGTTGCCACATCAGATAATCTTGAGCAGTTGATAATTCTCGGTGGAGGTGCTATGAGAATGAATGCCAGTGATTTATATGCGGATATAAAAGCGGCAGAAAAAGAGATACATGAATATTTGAAAAATCTAAAATAATTGCTATTTTTTTGAAAATAGTATTGTGTTTTGTTGTGTTTTGTGATATAATCTATAGATAATGCGGAAGGTGGGGTAGAGTTGTCAATTACTGTTAGCAGTTTAGAAATAGAACGTCAAAAATCAATTATGAATACTATCAGGCAGTATTGTGATAATGTGTACGCTGATAGCGGCAAGAAATTGCTTGCTCTTACTGAGACATACGGCTGTCAGCAAAACGAAAACGATACCGAACGCATTAGAGGTATGCTTGAATGTTCGGGCTTTGAATTTACAGACGATCCAAATCTTGCAGATGTTATTGTATATAACACTTGTGCAGTCCGCGAGAATGCCGAGCAAAAGGTTTTTGGCCGTCTTGGAATTTTGAAGCATATCAAAGAACAAAGACCTGAGCTTATAATATGTGTATGTGGATGTATGGTTCAGCAGGAGCATGCTGCATTGGAAATTCAAAAAAAGCATACTCATGTGGACTTGGTCTTTGGGACTCATGCACTTCATAGTTTTCCTGAACTTTTATGGAATACAATCAATACTAAATCCAGAACTTTTTTTACTCCTGACTGTGAAGGATATATTGCAGAAGGTATTCCGGTAAAACATGACGATGACAATAAAGCTTGGGTTCCCATTATGTACGGGTGCAATAATTTTTGTACCTATTGCATTGTTCCGTATGTTCGCGGCAGGGAAAGAAGCCGCAAGATGCAGGATATTATTGATGAAATAAATAGCATTGTGTCTAAGGGTGTCACCGAGATTACACTTCTTGGACAAAATGTTAATTCATATGGAAAAGATTTGGAAGAGGAAATTGATTTTTCAGATTTGCTCTCCAGGGTAAACGATATTGACGGATTAAAAAGAATAAGATTTGTTACTTCACATCCCAAAGATTTCAGTGATAAACTTATAAATACAATGAAGTCATGCTCAAAAGTTTGTAAGCAATTACATTTGCCATTTCAAGCCGGAAGCGATGCTGTTCTTAAATCAATGAACAGAGGTTATACAAAAGACGAGTATTTAGACAAAATCAATTGTCTGAAAGATGCTATACCCGACATAGCATTGTCAACAGATGTAATTGTTGGATTTCCAACAGAAACAAATGAGGATTTTGAACAAACACTCAATGTTATTCGCAAGGTTGAGTTTGACAATATATTTTCGTTTATTTATTCAAGGCGTGAAGGCACTCCTGCAGCAAAATTGGATTTTGTTCTTGATGACAAACAGATACATTCAAACTTCCAAAAGCTATTAGATGTACAAAACGAGATATCACTCAAGAAGAATAAAGCTTTTGAAGGTAAAACTGTTGAAGTCCTTGTTGACGGAGTCAGCAAAAATAATGACAAAACTCTTTCAGGAAGACTGGATTCTTCAAAGATAGTTAATTTTGTTGGTGATGAAAGTCTTGTGGGAAAATATGTAAATGTTAAAATTACCGAGGCTCATACATGGAGCTTAAACGGTGAGTTGGTAAAATAGAAAGGAAATGATTAAAATGACAATACTTGA
>JAZUOB010000179.1:0-2093 GCA_045604425.1 Clostridia bacterium | reverse complement strand
TTTTGATTGGGCCTTATTGTGTTGGTGCACTGAATATACAGGGACTTGGGTTCACTTCTCATGAGGCAGTAAGCAGCCTTGGTCTCATATCAGAAGTTGCCCTTGGGTTTATAGCATTTTCTATAGGTAATGAATTTAGATTAGACGAATTAAAACATACAGGGAAAGCTGCTTTGATAATCGGTATATTCCAAGCTCTTACAGCTACAGTGCTTGTTGACCTGGCACTTATCGGAGTACATATGCTTATGCCGGATAAGTTATCTGTTGCCCAGGCAATAACTCTTGGAGCTATAGCTACAGCTACAGCTCCGGCTGCCACATTGATGGTTGTAAGACAATATAAAGCAGACGGACCTTTGACCCGACTTTTGCTTCCAATAGTAGCATTGGACGATGCCGTGGGACTTGTAGTGTTTGCAGTGTCATTCGGTATTGCAAAGACTTTGGTTATGGGGAATATAGATTTAATATCAATTATTGTAAATCCTGTGGTAGAGATTATCTGTTCTTTGGGCTTGGGTGCTATAATGGGTTGGATTTTGACACAGCTTGAAAAATTATTCAACTCCAATACAAACAGATTGAATTTGACGATAGCTTTTGTGTTTTTGACAGTATCTCTTGCAATGCTTGATTTCCATATAGGTCCTGTACATATAAGCTTTTCATCGTTGCTTGTATGTATGATGCTTGGAACTGTATTTTGTAATATTTGTTCGCTTTCTCATGACTTAATGGATGCATCTGACAAATGGACTTCTCCGTTGTTTGCATTGTTCTTTGTTATAAGTGGTGCTGAACTGGAGCTTGGCGTATTCGGTGATTGGGCTATAGTTGTTATAGGTGTTTTATATATTATATTCAGATCAATTGGTAAATATATTGGTACATATATAAGCGCAAAATTTGCAAAATGTGATTCAAACATCTGTAAATACTTAGGTATAACATTGTTGCCTCAAGCAGGTGTAGCGTTGGGTATGTGTTCAGTTGCAGCCACAGTTTTAACAGGTGAGGGAAATCTTATTAGAAACATAACTTTGTTTGCAGTTTTGGTATATGAGCTTGTAGGTCCTCTTCTTACAAAAGAAGCATTGATTGCAGCAGGTGATATCAAGCCGAAATCTAAAGAAGTTATAAACAGACGTGAAACAAAGCTTCAAGAAGCGGCAAAATTAAAACAAAAAAAATAAGGCGAATACGCCTTATTTTTTTTGTTTGATACTAATCGCAAATTCGGATAGTGTATCTTCAAAGTTTACTCCGTAGCGTGTTTCTCCGCCGGTTTTTTGAGTGCGTTTGATTGCATCTGCAGTAAATCCTACTGCTGCCGCAGCTGCACTTGACAGTGAATGATTATTCATGAGTCCGGCTAAAAGGGAGCTTGAAAATACATCTCCCGTTCCGTGATAGAAACCATCAACTTTTTTCTCGAAAATGAAATCATATTTATCTGATGATGCATCGTAAAGCGCACACCCTAAATCATTATCGTCAAAAGAAACGCCGGTGAGAACTATTTTTTCAGGTCCCAACAAACTCAATTTTTTCAAAATGCTTTTTATATCATTTTCTGAGTAGTTTGTTTCAGGATAAGGCATTTCTAAAAGAAGTGCAGCTTCTGTAAGATTTGGTGTAATTACCTGTGCCTTTGAGCAAAGCTTCCTGAAGCCTTTTGCAAAATCAGGAGTAAGGTTGGAATACAATTTTCCGTCGTCTCCCATAACCGGATCAATCATAACAAAAGTATTTTTTGAGCTGAATTCGTCAATTATCTTGCTTACAAGCTCTATTTGGGAATACGACCCTAAATATCCGGTAAAAATGGATTTGAACTTAATATTCAAAGATTTCCAATGATTTGTGATAGGAATTATATCTTCTGTAAGGTCTCTGAAAGTAAATCCGGGGAAATTGCCGGTATGTGTAGAAAGAACAGCGGTGGGGAGTACAGAGGTTTCCAATCCAGCTGCTGATAATATAGGCAGTGCCACTGTTAGTGAGCATCGTCCAATACACGATATATCATGTATTGCAAGTATTTTTCTGTCCAAAAATCTCAAGTCGGAGGCCAAGCGGTCTTAGGAAGA
>JAZUOB010000178.1:0-15403 GCA_045604425.1 Clostridia bacterium | reverse complement strand
ATGTAATACCTGTAAGCTTTCTGAGTGCCTGTGACATAAGTCTTGCAAGAAGACCTACATGTGAGTCACCCATTTCGCCTTCTATTTCTGCTTTTGGGACCAATGCCGCAACAGAGTCCACAACAATAATATCTATAGCTCCGCTTCGAACAAGTGCTTCGGCAATTTCAAGTGCCTGCTCACCTGTATCAGGCTGTGCTACAATAAGATTGTCAATATCAACGCCAAGATTTTTTGCATACACCGGGTCAAGTGCATGCTCCGCATCAATAAACGCAGCATCTCCGCCCATTTTCTGTGCTTCTGCTACAACGTGCAGTGCAACTGTGGTTTTACCTGATGATTCAGGTCCGTATATCTCTATAACTCTGCCTCTTGGTATTCCGCCTACTCCAAGAGCAATATCCAGCGTCATTGAGCCGGTGGGGATAGCATCTACAGTAACATTTGGCGCGTCACCAAGCTTCATAATACTGCCCACACCATAGTTCTTTTTTATATCTTTGATAGCTTCATCTATTGCTTTTATCTTTTCAGGGTCTTTTTTTATAATTTTGTTTCCCGCTTCCATTATAATAATTTCCTTTCAAATTCTTGCTTTTATTCCCTATAGTATATTATACTATAGGGAATATAAAAAAGCAAGATATTTATTGTTTTTTGTCATTTTAAACATTAAAAAACAGGATACATAAGCATCCTGTTTTCTCTCATTAACCGGCAATTACTTTTATAGCTACATTGCCACCTGTTTCTGTCATAATTCTTTCTTCGTAATCAATTCCCTTAGAGTCGATTTCTTTTTTGAAGTTATTGAAATTTTCTTCTGTGAAGAAACAGCAACCGCCTTCTTGTACAGATATATATTTTGTTATCAATTCATCGACTACCGGTTTATCATTTGAGGAAATAAATATGGAACCGCTGCCGACTCCGTATGATTTTGAGTTTTTGGTCTCTTCATCAATACCGAATCTCACACCGTCAAGAGAGGACATATTTGCAGTGTTTGCTACTATAACTCCGGAATTGGTAGTCTCAAGCAAACTAAACTCTTTGGCAAGGTCTCTTTCTTTTTTTGGTGTATATTGAGGATCAATACCGGATATCTGGTATGTTTTTTCAACAGATGAAGCCAATACCACATTCTTAGTGGGGTCAAGATGCTCCGGAACATTCCATGTGTCTGTTTCAGGAGAATATGTAACCTGTGGAGCAGCAGTCACTAGGGCTGCTGTCATATTGTCTGGCTTCAAGGTGTGAGCAGGTACAGCATCGGCAGGCTTTATGGTAGAAGCTGGCACCACCGGCGCTTTAGCAACAGAGACTACAGCCGCAGAAGATTCAGGTATATTTCCTAAAACTTGCATGTCTTCCGGCGGATTTACCTCTGTGTGTGTATCCGGCACAAACTGCAAGCCCTGATCAGAAACTGTAGTGCTCTCTATAGGAGCATTATCATGAAGCCGAGTACCCTCTATGCCCAAAGCTGTGGCAAGAACAAGACATGCTGCCACTGCAGAATATTTTCTGTAGCCGGCGCGTACAAACTTAATCTTGCGGGCGGGGGTAAGCTCTTTATCCAATCTTTCATTTACAAGCTTGCTGAAATCGGCAGGAGGCTCTAGTTTGGGCATTTTATGCAACAAATCGCGGATTGAACATGAAAGCTCATATTCTTCTTTGCACTTTGTGCAACCCTTCAGGTGCTCTAAAAACAAATCCATTTCTTCTTTTGAACATTCGTCATATACATATTTATCTATGTTCTGAAAAAACTTATCTTCCAAAGCAACTGCCTCCTTTCTCTTTTAATTATGCCGTATTTGAAGCTACAACATCTTCATTATTTTAGACGTTGAATTATGAAAAAAGTTCCCTTTTTTCTGATATTTTTTTGCGAAGCGCCTGTCTTGCCCGGTTAAGTCTTGATTTTACTGTCCCCACCGGGCATTTAAGAATCAGGGATATCTCATCATAAGAAAGACCCTCTATATCACAAAGCAAAAGCACTTCTTTGTATTCAGGTGAAAGCTTGTCCATTTCACTCCGGACAAGGTTTTTTAGTTCTTCTTTTTCCCAAATCTGTTCAGGTGAATGTGTATTATCCGTTATCTCTATTGGCTCTGTGTCTTCATCGTCCTGACTGTCAATGCTGACAATACCCGGTCTTCGCATTCTTTTTCTCAGAAAATCTTTGCACACATTAGCACATACTCTATATATCCATGTAGACAGCGAAGAATTTTCTTTGAAGCTACTAATGCTTTTGTAAACATTTATAAAGACTTCCTGTGCTGCATCAAGTGCATCATCAGGATCAGACAACATCCCCATTGCTATATTATAAACCTTTGATTGATACTCTTCAATCAGACGGTTAAATGCATCTCTGTCTCCTGCTTTCAGCAAGTTGATAAGCTCTTTTTCGGACAATACCTCACCCCCTTTAACACGTTATACAAAAAGTGAAATTTAGATTTCGAGGACAGTTCTCCACAAATACATTATACATCATATTTTATTTTTTTTCAACATGTTTTGAAAAATCAATTGGTAAATCAATTGTTATTTTTTTTTTTAATTCTCCGTCCTTAATTGACAATAATCATGAATTTATGATACAATTATATATACACAGATATTGAACAAACAAAGAAGGTAAAATAATGGAAAAATACGGAACCGCCCCAAAAAAATTTACAAAAGCATGGTGGGAATATGTGTGGGAATACTACAAGTATCACGCTCTGGTAGTTTTATTTGTATTGTTTTTTATAGGCTCCATTATCCATACACACCTTACCAAAGTTTATAATGACCTGTATATAACATACATAGGCCTTCAAAGCTTTAACGAAGATATAGAGGGGAAACTTGACAAAATTTTAGTCCCTGCTTTAAAAGAAACAACTGATGATGAGATAACTACCCAATACTACGTGTATAATGTGGAAAACACCGGTGATGACCAGGTTTTAACAGAATATGAGTATGCTGTGGGATCAAAGATAATAGTGGAGCTTCAGGCAGGCGAAAGCTATCTTTATATCATGTCTCGTGCAAACGCAGAGAATATGTACCTACAAAGTACTTGCTTTGAGCCTGTTGGCATGTACTCTTCCAATATAGAAAACAAAGAAACCCTTATAAGTAAAGAAGGTTATCCTTTTGCAATAAGTATAAAAGACTGCCCTCTTTTGAAAGACTCAGGTCTTGATACCGATGATTTGTACGTAGCAGTAAGAAAAGTATATAAAACCGAAAAAGATGATAAGAGAAGAATACTCACTTATGAAAACTCCATTGAAGCTGCAAAGCTTTTGACAGGGGGGGTATAATGGAGACAACCGTTTTTACAGAATTTGACGAAGTACAAATATTTAATGAGTACAAAAAAACCAAAGACAAAAAACTAAGGGACAAAATAGTTGCTCATTATATGTATGTAGCTGAAATTTTGTCAAAAAGATTTGCAAACCGGGGTATTGATTATGAGGATATATTTCAGGTTGCCTGTCTTGGACTTGTTCTTGCCGTTGACAGATTTGATGCACAAAGAGGTGTAAAGTTTACCACTTTTGCCACCCCCACAGTTGTGGGAGAAATAAAAAAATATTTCCGTGATAAAGGCTGCTTTATCAAAATACCCAGAAAGATGTACGAAATATTTACAAAAGCTGAAAAACTATGTCAGGGCATGGACAGAGAGGATTGTACGCCCGAGCAAATAGCAAAGCACCTTAACCTTTCTGTAGAGCTTATAAGAAAAGCTTACAGCGCGGGTGATATGGCTTTTATTCAATCACTTGAACAACAAGCCTATACTGATTCAAGCTCCCTTTATTATGACACATTGGGAAGTGACGATAAAAACTTTATAATGATTGAAAATGCAGATTTCTTAAACTCCTGCAAAGCGGAGCTTAGCGAAAAAGAGCAAGCCTTTATTGATTTGAGATTTTATGAGGAACTGACTCAAAAACAAATTTCCGGAATGTGGAATATGTCTCAGATGCAGGTTTCAAGATTTGAAAAGGCTTTGTTAAAAAAACTAAAGAATATTTATTACAGATAAAAAACTGTGACAAAAGATTTAACTTTGTCACAGTTTTTTGTTTGGGTCCGAAATTTTTATCAAGCCAGTTTTCGTATGTAATCTCGCAGCACATAATCATATATGGTGTTTGGATAACTCATTATAAGCAGGTCCTCAAATCCTGTTATCTTCTGAAAATCAGCTATATCAAAAACCTCTTCATGACCGTTTGCACCATTGAAGCATCTTATATCTATAAGATACACATATTCATAATCACAAATCGCCCAGGTGGCAAAAGCATTGGCATATGAATCCTTGATTATACAAAGTGTTTTGCCATTTTTTATATCCTTATTGTGCAGCTTCATCACCGGCACATCTCCACCAAGGAAAGTGCTGTAGGCTTTTAAGCTTTTGATTATCATCTGCCCCGATCCCATTTTCTTCTGCATAGCACAATCATAATAAACATCTTTTGTGATTTCATATGTAGGGATAAATCTTTGAAGCATTTCTCCGGAGCCTTTTATAAGCTCGCCACCCTCTGTCCCTTCCATAAGTGTACCGAACGAGCCTACAACATTTTGTGTATAGTACTTGTCGCATTTTTTAAGTCTGTTTTCAGGAACTTCTATACCTTTTATATTTGCAAACTCAAGATAAGCCCAATAAGCACCAAGTTGTGTCCAGTGATGGTCAGTATTAAAAAATATGTATTCTTCTGCATGGTCGAACAATATTTGGTAAATATCCACAGGCTCTACCTTATCGCTTAGATTTTGGTATATAATATCATAGCTTCGCCTAAGATTTGTGCTGTGCATTTTAGGAGCATAATACTCTGCTGAATTTGGAATTGCCATGTTGTATACATTGACGCTTCCACCAAGACTTTCTGCTACAGTATTCACCGCATCTGCATAGTCTTTGCACATATCATCCTCAAGCGCCACCTTTTCAAATGCAAACCAGTTTCCAAGAAGATAAATACCATTGTAGCATACAACATTTCCGCTTCTTCGGTATTTATCCATAGGGTCCTCTACCACCGGAGGTTTTATTTCATAAATAAAACTGTCTTTTGTAAGGTCGAAAAGCATCTGCTCGGTTATATACGCAAAACCGTTGTGGATTATTATTGGCTGGTCGTACTTTATAAATACTCTGCCGTCAAATATCTCATTTCTATTTAAATACACATACATATTCTGACAAAGCACCGGATTATACACTATCACAGCACCATGATATGACTCCCAGCCCAGCTCATATCCGCTTGCTTTTAAAACATCGTCAATGCATATATAATTTGTTTCTCCAACAGAGGTGACTCTTGCGGATATATTTGTATCCATAACGCCGCTTGCAACTATATTTTTGCTCATTGGCTCTTCATAATATCCCACGGCCTGTATACTCACCCCTAAAGCCAACATAAAAGATAATATAAATATTTTAAGCTTCATTATTTATTGCACCTTTACCCTTTAACTGCTCAATTCTATTTTCAAGCATCTCGATAAACTGTTTATCTAGTGTTGACAGCTTATATCCCTCCTTATATATAAGAAGGTCTTTGTACTGATTTGAGGATATATCACACTTTTTGTACACAAGATTATATTTTTCCAAAAGCTCGTCCGGAACATCGGACACAAGCATATATGCATTGGAAGTGCTTCCTAAAATCTCATACTGGCTGGCTCTGTCATAAACTGAAATCTCTTTTTTGCTCTGTGTGATTTTTTTGATTTGCCTAACCTTTGAAATCGGCATAGACGGTATAGACAAATCACCGTGTGTAATTCTGATGAAGTCTTTAAGCTCATCTATATTCACTACTTTGTCATTTGCATGAGGATTGTCCTTATTCATTATTACACCGTACTCAAATTCCCATAGGGGTACAGATTTCAGCTCCTGCTCCTCCAACAGCTGCATAAAATAGCTTTCAAATATAGTCTGATACCTGATAATACCAAGAGTATTTTCGCCCCTGGCTACATTCTTTATAGCACGGACAGAATTTGTTTCTCTGTAATCAAAATACATACTGTCCTTATAATCTATGGTTTTCAAAAACTCGGTGTATACCTTAGAAATATAGCTGGCTCTTGGCACTACTATATCAAACATCAGCTTTTTTGCAGTATTTTTATTGAAAAGATTTTCCATTTCTTCTATTAGAAGCAGAACATCCTTTGCACTGGCTATAAATTCCCCACCCTTTTGTGTTGGAATTACACCCTTGGAGGTACGTCTGAATATTGTAATGCCTACAGACTCTTCAAACTCTCTTATACATTTGCTGAGATATGGCTGATTCATATACAAATTTTCTGCAGCCTTGGAAATAGACCCTTCCTTTTCTATCTCTACTATATATTTGAGAAGTAATGTATTCAAGACACTTCCTCCTTTCTTTTTTCAAGCACTGAAAGATAATCTTTATAAACAGTAACTTCATGTTCAGTCTTTGATTTTTCACAGCCTTTTATAATTTTTGAAAATTCCCTGATTTTCTTATCAAGAAGTTTTTCGTAAAACTTATGTTCTTTCAAAAATTCCGGCACATGATAATCAATATCTTCTTTATATATAATTGCCTCTTGTGATTTGTCCGCAACAATTATATTGTATACCTTAAATCCCTCAACTGCTAAATCTTCATCTATTATAGAAAAACCATTTTGAACAAGCCATTTTCTAAGCTCATATTGGCTGTTCATAGGCTGAAGTATAAGCCTTGACAACGAGGCAGTGGCTAAATTCTCTTTCAAAATCTCCAAAATCATCTTTCCGCCCATGCCGGCAATAATTATATCGTCAACTTCTCCGGGAGAAAGCACAGAAAGACCACCGCCAAGGCGCGTGGTTATATCAAATCCATGATTTTTTATATTCTGCTTTGCTATTTTCAAAGGTCCTTCTTTTATATCTGATGCCAAAACAGATTTGCATACACCGTTTTTTATAAGCTCTATAGGAATATATGCATGGTCTGTACCGATATCGGCGGCTTTTTCGCCCTTTACCTTATCAAAAATACACTGTAATCTGGGAGTAAGCACTGTTTTCACCTTTTGTTTACATAATTTTGTTAATTTTAGAGAGTTATCCACGGGTGTGGATAACTTTTTATAAAATCAACTAGATTTTTTTGGCTTAAATCCTGCTTTTTTCACACTGTCAACGAGTTATCCACTATTTTTTGTAGAAATATTGGTTTAAATATTCTTTTTTATCTCATACTTTTATGTAAACTAAAAGTTATCCACACTTTTTTGCTTCGTAAAAATATGGTAAAGCTATAAAACTGTGAATAACTTTGTGGATAATGTTGATAACTATCCACAAACCACGTATTTGTCCATCTTTTTGAGTGGACAAACTTATTTCCATTTATTAACACAGTGTGCAAAACTTAAATTTAGTTTACATAATAATTATATATATAATAAGTATTTTGCCCGACAAAATCCGACAAAATACTTATTCATAAAAGCTTATTTTATTATATCAGTGCCCATATATCCTCTCAAAGCTTCAGGCACAGTGACAGTTCCGTCTGCATTTTGATAGTTTTCCAAAATAGCCGCAACTGTTCTGCCCACAGCAAGACCTGAGCCGTTGAGTGTATGAACAAACTGAGCCTTGTCTTTGGGGTCTTTTTTGAATCTGATATTTGCTCTTCTTGCCTGATAATCTTCAAAGTTTGAGCATGATGATATCTCTACATATCTGCCGTATGATGGCATCCATACTTCTATATCATATGTCATTGCTGATGAAAAACCAAGGTCTCCTGATGACAAGCATACAACACGGTAGGGAATACCAAGTCCTTTCAAAAGCTTTTCCGCATCATTTGTAAGGCTTTCAAGCTCTTCATAGCTCTTTTCAGGGTCTGCAAATTTTACAAGCTCTACTTTATTGAATTGATGCTGTCTGATAAGACCTCTTGTATCACGGCCTGCTGATCCTGCTTCTGCACGGAAGCATGCTGAATAAGCACAGTACTTGATAGGGAGGCTTGTACCGTCTAAAATCTCATCTCTGTGAAGATTTGTAACAGGAACTTCTGCTGTCGGAATAAGGAAGTATCCGTTGTTTGTTACTTTGAAAGCATCCTCCTCAAACTTAGGAAGCTGACCTGTTCCTGTCATTGATGCTCTGTTTACCATGTAAGGAGGGAAGATTTCTGTGTAGCCGCTTTCTTCTGTGTGAGTGTTGAGGAAGTACTGGATTACACTTCGCTCAAGTCTTGCGCCAAGGCCTTTGTACACTGTAAATCTTGCACCGGAAATTTTAGCACCTCTTTCAAAATCAAGAATGTCCAAATCTTGTCCTATATCCCAATGGGCTTTTGCTTCAAAATCGAATTCTCTTGGTGTGCCGCACTTTCTAAGCTCTACATTTTCTGTATCGTCTTTGCCAACTGGCACCTTCTCGTTTGGCATATTAGGAATACGAAGCATAAAGTTTCTAAGCTCTTCATCAATTTCGCGGACTTTTTCATCCTGCTCTTTGATTTCGTTTGAAAGCTCTTTCATTTCTTTGAAAATTTCGTCAGTATTTTCTCCCGCTTTCTTCATCTGGGGGATTTTCTTTGTGATTTCATTCTGCTTTGCTTTTTTCTGCTCAACATCCATAAGAAGATCACGTCTTTTTTTGTCAAGCTCTATAGCAGGAGTAATATCAAGGTCGTTATTTCTCTTTTTAAGTGCTTCTATAATTTTTTCAGGCTCTGTTCTAAGTACTTTAATGTCTAACATGGTTTTATTCCTTTCTTATTTATACTTATTTTATCTGTGACTGTACATAATCATACAAAAACTTTGCATCCTCTGACAAATTCTCAGGAAGAACACTGTCTAAAAGAGTCTTTGCTTCTGCATCCTTATTTTCTCTTGCTTTTTTGAATGCAGCAATTATATTATTAAGATTTGTATTTTCTGAAATTTTTTCGTCAAGTGTGGTTTGCTGCTCCAAAATAAGCGCATCTTTTGTTTCCACTGTTTCTGTAAGACTTGTGACCTGCTCTGTCAAATGCAAATTCTCATCTGACAAAACCGATGCCTTTTCTGTAATGCTTTTAGCTTTTTGCTCTGTAGCTCTTGCACCCTCAAGATGACTTTGTCCAAAAAATGATATTACTATCATCAATAATGCCACAAGAAATATAAGAGAAGTGTACAAAAACAAAGATTTATTATTCTTACTTTCGTTTTGATTCATTTTATTGCCTTCCTTTATATGTCTAATAGTTGTATGATACGGTCAAGATCAGCATCACTGTAATACTCGATTTCTATTTTGCTTTTTCTTGCACCTGGCTTAAAGCTTACCTTTGTTCCAAGCTTTGACGAAAGCTTTTCCATAAGGGAGGAAAGCTCTATATCATACTGGGAACTTGTCTTTTTCTGCTTTGGCTTTTTGGTCTTTTGCATTGATTTTGCAATGTTTTCAGCCTGACGCACATTCAGGTCTTCGCTTATTATCCTCTGGGCAAGCTCTTCTCTTTTTGCCGGATCTTCCAAAGACAGTATAGCCCTTGCATGACCTCCCGAAATCTCTCCGAATTTCAGATAATCCAGAAGTTTCTCCTCAAGACCCAAAAGCCTTATGGTATTTGCCACTGCGCTTCGGCTTTTGCCTATTTTGCGGCTTACCTCCTCTTGAGTCATGCTGTATTCCTCCATAAGCGCCTTGTAGCCGTATGCTTCTTCAACCGGATTCAAATCTTCTCTCTGGAGATTTTCTATAAGTGCAATCTGGGCTGCTTCCTTTGGTGAGTACTCTCTTATCACCACAGGCACTTCCTTTTGCCCTGCCTGTTTTGCAGCTCTCCATCTTCTTTCTCCTGCAACTATTGAGTATCTGCCGGACTTTGTTTTAACCACCACTATTGGCTGTATAAGTCCATGCTGGGATATGGAATTTGCAAGAGCTTCTATTTTTTCTTTGTCAAATTCTTTTCTTGGCTGATTTCTGTTTGGCTCTATCTGAGTTATACTCAAAATAGTATCAGCCTGAACTTTTGGGACTTCTTTTATTGGTTCATCTTCACCAAACAAGGAATTTAAGCCCCGTCCTAAGCCTTTTTTCATCAAAAACTCCTCCTGTTTATCACTTCTCTGGCAAGGGACATATAAGCCTCTGCGCCCTTTGAAGTAATATCATATTTTATAATCGGCTCTCCAAAGCTTGGAGCTTCTGAAAGACGTACATTTCTTGGTATTACAGTTTTGAAAACCTTATTGCCAAAGTATCCTTTCAATTCGTCAAGCACCTGTATGGAAAGATTTGTCCTTGAGTCAAACATTGTAGCAAGTATTCCGAAAATATCTAAAGACGGATTGAGTTTTTTCTTTATTGTCCTTATAGAAGCTGTAAGCTGACTAAGACCCTCCAGCGCATAATATTCACACTGAAGCGGCACAAGGACTGAATCTGCTGCTGTAAGAATATTGATAGTCAAAAGTCCAAGTGACGGCGGAGAATCTATAAGAATATAATCATAGTCATCTTTTATTTCATCCACAAACTTTTTTATAAAGAATTCTCTGTTTTCTTCATAAGCAAGCTCTATCTCTGCTCCGGACAAATCATGGCTGGACGGAATCAAAGACAGATTTTTGTATTTTGTATTGATTATGGCACCGGCAACATTATTTTTGTCTGCCATACAATCATATATGCTGAGCTTATAATCCTCACGCTGTATACCCAAGCCACTTGTGGCATTACCCTGTGCATCACTGTCTATCAAGAGCACCTTTTTGTCTTTAAAACCAAGACAAGCCGCCAGATTAACTGCTGTTGTTGTCTTGCCTACACCGCCTTTTTGATTGATTATTGCAATTACCTGTCCCATATTCACCTCCGAATTTTCAATTATAAATACATTCTATCACGTTTTTTTGTGTTTGTAAATGTTTCACGTGAAACATTTTTATTTTTTGTTATAATTTTTTTAATTGTTTCACGTGAAACATTAAATATTGTATAAAATTCTGCTTGTTTTGGTATACTAACCCAAAAACATAAACAAGAGGTGCTATATGAAAAACCCCCTGATATTTCATAAACCGGAGGAAAAACACCCTTTTATTCTTTCCTCACCAAAACAACCACCAAAAAAAGATAATAAATCAACTGCCATATCCAAAAGTATTGAAGAAAATGAGAAGTATATCAAAAACCGTTTTCAAATTCCTGAAAACAATGATATTATTTTCAGAAGCTTTGAACTGAAGGGAGGAGTAAAGGCTTTTGTTCTTTTTATTGAGGGAATGGTAAACAGCCAGTTTGTCAGCTCAAACATTATTGAAACTCTTCAGTATATACCACTCCTTGAAAATCATACACGGATAACAAAAGAGCAAATTGTCCGACGATTTGTGTCCCATTGTCAGGCAACCGTTATGACAGATATGGACAAAATCGCCGATGAAGTCAATTTTGGCGGCTGTGCTTTGTTTGTTGACGGCTCGGATGTTGCTTTTTCTATGGACGTTCGTTCATGGGGACACAGAGGTATCCAGAAGCCCGAGAATGAACAGACAATTTACGGCCCCCAGGAAGCATTCAATGAAATGCTTAGAAATAACAGTGCCTTAATCAGAAAAATTATCAAAACCGAAAAACTCGTTTGCAAAGCATTCACTGTGGGAAATGTAAGCAAAACCCGCGGCGTGATTATGTATATAGACGATATTGCAAACAAAAGTCTTGTGGACGAAGTGACAAAAAGACTTGAGGGAATAGACACAGATTATATTTTTGCAATAGAAGAAGTGGGGACATATATTCGTGATTCAAAGTTTTCAATCACAAATCAGCTCCTTACAACAGAAAGACCTGACAGAACTGCCAGATATCTTGCTGACGGCAGAGTTGCAATACTTTTAAACGGCAGTCCATCTGCTCTTATTTGTCCAACTAACGCTTATGAACTGACCCATGCAGCATCCGACTCATACATGAATTCTGTCTTTGTCAATGCTGCAAGAACAATAAGGCTTATTGGTATGCTTTTGTCAGTACTTCTTCCGGGAGTGTATCTGGCTCTAACACTTTTTCATCAGGAGATGATACCCACATACCTTTTGTATTCAATAAGCTCATCCAGAGAAAATGTGCCTTTTCCAAGTGTGGTAGAACTGATACTAATGGACTTCTCCTTTGAAATGATAAGAGAAGCCGGACTTAGAATGCCCGGTGCTTTAGGGTCTACTCTAAGTATTGTAGGCGGTCTTATTCTGGGTCAGGCGGCAGTCAGTGCCAAAATAGTCAGCCCTATTATGATAATAATTATTGCAATTACCGGTATCGGCTCCTTTGCTACAAGCAATTATTCTCTTGGTTGGTCTTATAGAATATTCCGGCTTATATTCATTTTCCTAGGTGCTACTCTTGGGTTTTTCGGTATAAGCACAGGTGTATTTCTATACGCGGTTTATCTTGCAACTCTTACAAACTTCGGCATCAAATTTCTGTCACCTTTGCCGGGAGAGGGGATTAAAAAAGTGTTTTCTTCTTTGTTCTCACAGCCTATATGGAATGATGAATTCAGACCTGAATTTTTGAAAACAAAAAAAGACCAAAAAGAAGCAAAAATCAGCAGAAGCTGGTTGAAAGGAAATAAGTAATGGAAAATCTGTCAAAAAAAGATATGACCGCCCTTTTGATAAATGCCATGTATGTCAAACTTCTTCTGGCTATCCCAAGGAACCTTATTCTTATTGCAGGCAACGGAGCATGGATTTTGTCTATAGTCCTTACTTTGTTTATGCTTTTGATATTTTATATCATTACAAAGTTCTATGATTTCAAAAAGTCACTGCCTGAATTTGAAAGCCGGGTTTCTTCTATTATAATAGGTGTGGCAGCAACACTCATTTTGATTTTTTCTATGGCATCAGTTGTAAAAATTTATCCTGAAACCGTAAAAATAATACTTCTTAAAAATACGCCTATAGAAATAATCTCTGTTGTCACCGCAGTTGCGGCAATTCTTGGTGCAAGAGCCGGAATAGAAGCTATCGCAAGAATTTCTTCACTGTTTCAGCCAATCGCCGCATTTATTGCAGTATTTTGTTTTTTGCTTCTTATTCCTCATATGAAGTTTTCAAATCTCACACCAATACTTCCCGATGAGCCGCTGAATATTTTCACAAAAGGGCTTTCCTCTGCATCCGGCTTTAGTGATATTATACTTCTTTTTATACTGCCCTTTATGAGCAAGGACAAAAATGAATACAAAAAAATAGGCTACAGAGCTATTATCACAATGGGAACAATCATGACCTTAGTCATGCTCACTTATTGCCTTATTTTCCCAGCAGGTATTTCAAAGACGTATCTTCTTCCTATATACCAGATGATAAGACTTGTAGAGGTGGGTGATTTCTTCGGAAGATTTGAGGCTTTGTTTGAGCTTGTATGGTCTATTTCTATACTTTTGTACTATTCTATATACCTTTATGCTTTGTCTGTTGTATGGCAAAAAGCTTTTGGTCTTAAGTACAAAAATCCGCTGATCGCACCTTTTATGGCTATTATATCAATTCTTGTATATACTTCAGGGTCATATGCCCAGGTGAGTAAGAATTATACGTGGTACTCATTTGCTCTCTTATGTTCGACAGTCCTTATAATATTTATATCGGCTCTTATCTTTAAAAAGGAGGAAAAAAACAAATGAAAATAACAAAATATATCCTGGGTTTTCTTCTTTTGATTTGTCTTGCCTCATGCTATGACAATAATGAGCCTAATGACCTGGCATATGCTACTGCAATCGGCATAGACAAAGGAGACAGTGAAAATTTTAATATCACAATCCAGTTTGCAAAGCCTCATAATATCAGCGGCGGAGAAAACGGCGGCACAGGAAAGGACATACTTGGCTGTATTACCGTTGAAGCTCCGAATATTTATGCTGCAATAGGTCTTGGAAACCACGTTATCAGCAAAAGTATTGATATGTCACATCTTCAGCTCTTTTTATTTTCTCAGGAGGTTGCAGAAGAGGGGATACACAATTTTATAGAAACTATCTCCAGAAGCAAGGAAATACGTCCTAATGTATATACTGCTGTTTGCAAGGACAAGGCATCCGATTACCTGAAAAACGCAACTCCTGTGGTTGACATAAATCCCTCGAAGTACTATCAGTTGATATTTGGAAAAAGCGATTTTAGGGCAATCCCCCAAAGCTTTAGTCAGGATTTGTATTTTTATATGAAGCTTCCTGAAAAAAATTCAGTTATCCCGCTGACAGGTGTAGGGGAAGAAAAATCTTCAGATTCTAAAGAGGAGCAATCATCAGGTCAGGAATCTCAAGACAATAAAGAAAATACTCTTCTTAAATCCGCACCCTTTAATAAAGCAACTTTTCAATATTCAATGCGTGATTATGAAGCAGGCGAGATAGAGGTTTACAGCCAATCAAAAGGTGAGGTTATAGGAAGCAGCGTTTTTAAAGGGGACAAGATGATAGGCTCTCTTGGTCTTATAGAAACCCAGATTTATAATTATCTTGTTGGTGACAAAAGCAAAAACTATGTATCATTCAAAACAGACAAGTCCACATCACCAATTACTGTTCTTCTTGGGATAGATAAAAAAACCAAAATTTTTTATGACAAGAAAAATCATCACTGTGATGTTTATCTTGATTTTACTGCGGACTTTGTATCACTTCCTGATGATTATATAGCGGAGCAGGATATAGATTATTTTCAGGCTACAAGTGAAAAAGCACTGAGCGCTGCTGCCAAAAGATTTATAACCCGCACTCAAACCGAATTTGACTCGGACATTGTAGGCTTTGGTCTGGCGGCAAGAAAAGAATACAAAACATCAAAGGAATTTAAACAATTCGATTGGGACAAAAAATACAAAACCATGAGCTTTGATGTTAAAAGCGATGTACAGGTACGCCGTACAGGACTTACTATCAGAACAGATTGAAAGGTGATAAAATGAGGCTTTTTATAGTTTTACTGATTATATCACAGATAATTTATCTCACCTCTTACGGAATGTGGGAAAAAGGTTTTATAAAGATACTTGGTATCGGTATTTTAGACCTTATTCTTTTTTGTATGCTTATGGCTTTAATCCGCACCTTCGTATGATTTTATTGTTGACTTTTCATCATGCCTATGATATGATAAAAGTCGAAGTATTGGTGTTTGAAGGGGATTTTTGTTTGCGTAGAATTACAAGCCTTATAAGGCGTGCACTGGAAGAATACAATATGATAATGCCCGGTGATAAAGTATGCGTGGGAGTGTCAGGAGGAAAAGACAGCCTTGTTCTTTTAAGATGTCTTCATGACCTTTCAAAATA
>JAZUOB010000177.1:0-10437 GCA_045604425.1 Clostridia bacterium | reverse complement strand
ACCGTAAGAAATGTAATCGACTTTGGTGCTTTTGTGGACATTGGCGTACATCAAGACGGACTTGTACACATTTCTCAGATATGCGACCGATATATAAAACATCCGTCCGAGGTACTGAATGTAGGCGATATTATCAAGGTGAAAATTCTGGATGTTGATCTTGCCAAAAAGAGAATATCCCTTACAATGAAATTCTAAAGGAGATTTATATGAGTCTAAACAGTTCACAACAAATCAAATGTCCCGCATGTGGCGAGCTTCAGGAAATGACCATATGGGATTCTATCACAGCAAAAGACAGTCCTGATTTGAAATCAGACCTATTATCCGGCAAAATAAATATTTTCAGGTGCTCATCATGTTCTCACTACGGGCTTGTGCCTACACCGGTTTTGTATCATGACGAGGATAAAAAGCTTATGATTTCATTCACTCCTTGCAATGACCCTGCACTCAAGATAAGGCTTTATGAAAACGTATGTGAAACTTCAAAAGCATCGGGAGAGCTTGATTCATTTGATGAGTACAACCTCAGATTTGTATCCGAGTACAATTCATTACTTGAAAAAATACTTATATTTGATGCTAATTTAAACGATAAAGCTATTGAAGTATTAAAACTCTTGATTCTGTCTCAGGAGCCTGACAAACAAGAGCACAGAATGTGTGTGTTTGGAAAAAAAGACGGTGATAATCTTGAGTTTATGGTCCAGGACACAAAAGAAAACATGATATACACATCCAAAATTCCCTTATCCACATATGAAACCATATGGCAACAGCTAAGGTATTCGGGAGTAAAACCCTACAGCTTCGGTTGGGAAATGGTAGATGCTGAGTATGCGACAAAACTAATAAATGGAATAAATAATCTATAAAAAAACTTCATGAGCATATAGCTCATGAAGTTTTTTATGTTCCATCAGTTATAAATATCAGACCTTCACCACTTTCAGATGTATATGATGCAAGGTTTTCCACAACCACATTTGATATACCTCTGGTTTCTCCAAAGTACAAATCTTCGTTGTGTAAAGGATAATCAAGTCCTTTGGTTGTTATACCATTTATACTATCAGTTAAAGGTATAAGTGATACCGTCTTGCCTTTCATATCTTCAAGCTCAATGCTGTCCTTATAATAAAATATCATATTGTTCTCATCTTCTATATGCACCTTTACTCCCGCTTGCACAATACGTCTTAGCAAGAGCATATTGGCAATCGTATGGTCAGCTCTACTTCCCATACAGCCAAGCATAACTATTTCGTCAGGATGCATATCTATTGCATGGCAAAGAGCAAGCTCTGTATCTGTAAAATCCTTTCGCTTTGGGAATAAAACAGCGTCCTTCTCCATAGAAATATTGTTTTTTACAGAATCCATGTCACCCATCAACAAATTTACATGAAATCCATTTTTCTTGGCGCTATCATATCCGCTGTCAGCACAGATTATATAATCCGAAGCTGTGATTTCGCATTGGTGTGAAAAATCACCGCCTGCTATAATTATTATTCTCATTTATTTACAAAGCTCCATTAGTTGTTTGACACTGCCTTTTATGTCATCATTAAACACTGCTGTGCCTGCCACTAACACATCTGCGCCCTGCGCATGAACTTTAGCTATATTCTCTTTATTTATTCCGCCGTCTACCTGAATATGAAAATCTGCTCCTGCTTTTTGTCTTATAAGCTCTATTTTTGAGTTTACATCCTCTATATACTTTTGACCGCCATAGCCAGGAAACACACTCATAACAAGGACAAGGTCAATATTCTGAAGATAAGGCAAAACCTTTTCAGCCGGAGTGTCAGGATTGATAGCAATACCTACATCCTTACCAAGACTTTTTATATGTGATATACAAGAGTTTATATCCTTTGTACATTCTATATGTACAGTAATTCCGTCAGCACCAGCTTTAGCGAATGGTTCGATGTACTTTTCTGCATTATCTATCATCAAATGCACATCAAAATACTGATCTGTCAAAGGTCTTAGAGCCTGAACAATCCCCGGTCCAAAACTAAGGTTTGGCACAAAATGTCCGTCCATTATATCAAGATGAAGCCACTTTGCTCCTGCATCACGAGTTTCCTTTATTTGCTGTCCCAGGCGCGTGTAATCCGCCGCCAAAATAGATGGTGCTAAAATCATTCTACATTCTCCTCTTTGTCAGTTTGTATATGCTTTGAAAACGCATCCGTGATTTCCTCGCGGGTCATATTCTCTGCGGTGACATCCAGCAGTTTGCCGTCTTTCGAAAAAATGACTCCAACACTTTCTCCGTCTTCTTTCCACTGTGGCTCTGAAATTTGACTTTCCTCTGAAGCTGACACGTGTACAGAGATAATTTTTTCATCAAGTCCCTCATATACATAATCTTCTGTGCCGTCTTCATTATATATTACAGATATCTGTTCAAAACCTACCGGTGATATAAAATCCTCTTCAGAATACGCTATGGCACTTTCAGGCTCTATCATTCTGGAGATAGGATTTTCAGGTACAGCAATTTCTGTTTGTACTGATGCTACAACCGGAGCACTTTCAACTTTTTTTCGTACCGGCTTTTTAGTCGGAATCGCCTGTGTTTTTTCAGGTTCTTTTTCCATTATAACAGTTTCTTCTGTCGGTGTTGAAATCGGCTCATTCACTACAACAGTGTCTATTTCAGGCTTCTCCACAAGAGCCGGATACGCCGCAGTGCATCCAACCGCCACGATAACCGCAGCTGCCACTTTTGTTATGGCTGTATAATTAAATTTTCGTTTTTTGGGTAATGGCCGAACAAAAGCTGACCTTAATGTTTTCTCAAGAAGTTCATTGTCAACTTTTATATTATCATTTGCTTTTTTGTATTCTTCTCTAAACAAAATCATACCCTCCCTCAAGCTTTTCTTTGAGCATCAATCGTGCTCTTCTAAGCAGGGATTTTACTGTATTTTCTTTTTGTCCAAGGCACTTTGAGATTTCGGATACGGACATATCCTCATAATAGAACAAGTGTATAACCGAGCGATATTTTTGCGGCAATTCCAGCGTCATATAATATACATCGCTTTTTTCTTCATGTTCGAAAGGAATATCAAAAGAGAATCCCTCCGTCTTCTTGAACCACGAATCCTGAAAAACATTTTTGCTGCAATTGATTGTAACCCGAAGAAGCCATGCTTTGATATGCTCCTCGCTTTCAAACTCGATATCTTTTTGTATGTATCTCAAAAAAACTTCCTGAACCACATCATCTGCCAATTCCTTGTTTTTTGTCTGGTTCAGCGCAAGCTTATATACCATGGAGAAATACTTTCGTGTCATTTGTTCTTTGAACTCCCGTGTAGAAAAAACAGACACCCTCTTATCCCCCTTTGTTATAAATACAGTTTAAGCTTTGAAAAAGTTGCATCATATATCAATTTTTATGATAATTTTTTATTTGTTTCAAAGTTTCATACATTTTCAGATAACTTTCGTATCTGGACTCAGGAATTTCTCCCACCAAAACTGCCGCCTTTACACTACAGCCGGCATCTTTTGTATGAGAACAGCCTCTGAACTTGCAGCCTGAGGCGTGCCTTGCTATCTCCGGAAAATACTCAAACAACTCACTTTCCTCCATTTGGGGAATTTCAAGGGAGCTAAACCCGGGAGTATCAAACACAAAGCCATTTTCGATAGGTATAAGCTCTACATGACGTGTTGTATGCTTTCCACGTTCTATCTTCTGGCTAAGTTCTCCGGTCTCTAGGCCTTTATCTGTGATAATACTCAAAAGCGTAGATTTTCCAACACCGGAAAGACCTGCAAAAGCGGTGATTTTTCCTCTTATCAGGTCCTTTACCTGTTGTATGTTCTCATGTTTTTCAGCACATGTACAGATTACGCTATAGCCTGCCTTTTCATATATATTCACAATAGAGTCAGGTGATTGAATATCTGTTTTATTTATGCAAATGACCGGCTCTATTCCGCTTTTTTCGGCATGAACAAGCATTTTATCAATCAGCATAAGGTTCGGGTCAGGAGATGCTGCAGCTACTACTATTATAAGCATATCCACATTGGCAACAGCAGGACGGACAAGAACATTATGTCGAGGAAGTATCTCTACAATACTTCCCTTGCCGTTTTTGACCTCAATCGTCACACTGTCACCAACAGTTGGTGTGATTTTTTGTTTTCTGAAAACTCCTCTGGCTTTACACTCATAAACCGAGCCTTCGCTCAAAACGTAGTAAAATCCACCGATACCTTTTGTTATAATACCATTTTGCATAATTTTTATCAGTCCATATTCACAGTTTCTTCTTTGACCATTTTGCCGTCGAAGTACACTGCTACTTTGATATTTCCTTTACCTGTGATATCAATGGAAACGATGTCTCCACCGTTATTTTTCTTTTCATACTGTGTGTCGCCGTCCACAACAATCTTTACATCCACTGACTCCTTGTCCTCAGGGATTTGGAAAGTAAATTCTTTTGTCTTTAAGGGGTATGTCTCTTCTATGTCTTCGCCCTCATCAGGAATAGGTGTTCTTGAAGGCATAATTGTAGGACCTACAAATTCATTTTCCCCACCAAGTCCGTTGCTGACTACTATAGATACACCTGCTCCGACTCTCACCTGATTTCCGGCAGCCGGGCTTTGTGAGATGACGGTTCCTGCCGGCTGAGATGAATTCTTTGTCGCTATCGCAACAAGATTTAATTTCCACTGCTGACAAAGCTGTGTAGCGCCCACTTGTGTCTCGCCTACAAAATTAGGTACCAGCACAAGTTCATCGGGGTTCTCGGTCTCAGCAGGATTGGTCTTGCCCATGCTTACATGGATTGTCACAATATCATCTTTGTTAAGCTTTGTACCTACCTCAGGTGATTGACGGATAACCTGACCTACAGGCACAGTATCGCTGTATTCTTCGCTGATAAGATAGCTAAGGTCTGCATCAATAATATCATTTATTGCATCTTCAACAGCCATGCCCTTTATATATGGGACGGGAATGTCTCCACCGGATGAACCAATACTAACAACAAGATATACCATTTGTTCTTTGTCTATATATGTTTTGGGGTCTGGATTCTGGGATATAATATTGCCCTCTTTTATCTTATCGGACAATGCATATTCCAGTTCATCAGAAATGATAATTCCTTTTTCCTCCGCCAAAGCTGAAACGTCCTCCAAAGACATATCAGTAAAATCAGGAACTTGTATCTTACCGGCATTTCGCATCATATACGCATATCCGCCAAAAGCTGCTACAACTATCAATATAACAGTTAGAAATGCAAGAATAACAGCCCTTTTATCAGCTTTCTTTTCCTCTTCTGTCTTCTGTTTCTTTTGCTTCTTGGTTTTTTTTGTTTGTTTCAGGTCGTCTTCATGAATTCTGAATTTTCTGGTGTGGCCGAGATTGTTGTCTTCATCTTCCTCCGGAATATCCACTTCAACAGGGATATTTGACATTACAGCCTGCAAATCCTGTATCATTTCAGTAGCAGTCTGGTATCTGCTTGATTGCTCTTTGCATATTGCCTTTGCCACTATTTTTGCAACGTCCTGAGGCACTGACGGATTGTAGTCTATAACAGACGGGGCTTGCTTTTCTATATGCATCAGCGCAACTGCAACTGCAGACTCCCCATCAAATGGAACTTTGCCTGTAAGCATTTCATACAAAACCACTCCCAATGAGTAGATATCAGACCTTGCATCTGTAAATCCGCCTCTTGCCTGCTCCGGAGATATATAGTGCACAGAGCCCATAGCCCCATGATCACCTGCTACCAATGTCTCTGTATTGGCCGCTTTGGCTATACCGAAGTCTGTAACCTTCAGTATTTTGTCCTCTGTCATGAGTATATTCTGTGGTTTAATATCACGGTGTACAACACCTTTTGCATGAGCAGCTTCGAGAGCCTGAGCAATCTGGATTGCAAATTCACACGCTTCATTACATGAAAGCGGGCCATTGTCTCTTATGTATTTTTTCAGTGTGACTCCGTCTACAAGCTCCATAACCATATAGTCAGCGCCGTCCACTTCTCCTACATCAAAAATCTGGACTATATTATTATGGTTTAGCTTTGCAGCAGCAAGAGCCTCCTGCTTAAAGCTTTTCAGTGCTGATTCATCATCTTTCACACTATCTCTTAAAACCTTTATTGCAACTTCTCTCTTGAGTAGCTCACACTGAGCCTTATACACAGAAGCCATGCCGCCTGTGCCTATGAGTTCAAGTACGTGATATCTTTCTGCCAAAGTTCTTCCAACTAAATTTTCTATCATTTCAAAAATCCCTTTCATATGTTATATCATCGGTAAAATTCTTTATCATTCACCCATAAGAGCAACTGAAATATTATCATTTCCGCCTCTTTGATTTGCAAGGTCAATCAGCTTCTTTGCTGCCTCATGCAAGTCACCAGTCTCAGCTACAATATCTCGCATCTCCCAGTTGTCTACCAGATTTGAAAGTCCGTCGCTGCACACAAGCACCGTACCACCTGTCCACTCTTCACTGAATGTGTCAACAAGAATACTTTCTTCTGTGCCCATTGCACGAGTTATATAGTTGCGTTTTGGATGTCGTTTTGCTTGTTGTTCGGTAATTTCACCTTTTATAACAAGCTGCCACACATAAGAATGGTCTACAGATATTTGCCTGATATCATTATCTTTTATAATATAGGCTCTGCTGTCTCCTACATTTCCTACATATAATCTGTCATCATGTATCAATGCCACCACCAAAGTTGTTCCCATTCCCATGAGCTTTGAATTTTCTTCTGCATAATCATATATTTTCTTATTCGCAGATACGAATGCATCCCGAATTTTGTCTTCACAGTTGGTTTTGCGTTTGGTCTTTTTTATCTTTGCCAGTTTGGTTGCTACCACCTCAATTGCCATTTTACTTGCAACTTCTCCGGCATTATGACCGCCCATACCGTCAGCTACAACAATCATATACGGCTGTGTTTCATTTATAAACACATTATCTTCGTTTTGTTGTCTTAGCTTGCCGATATCTGTCATATTACCAAATCTCAATACAACCACCCCCCTATTTAGTTTTCATAGCTTCTTCTAAGCTGTCCGCATGATGCACTTATATCGCTACCAAGCTCACGCCTTACTGTAGCATTTATACCAAGGCTTGTAAGCTTATTTTGAAACATATCTACATAATTGCTTTTTTTGAAGCCTCGCTCTTTTACATGATTTACCGGAATTAGATTTACATGACAGAGCAATCTGCCAAGAAGCTTTGCTAGTTTTTCTGCATGCAAATCACTGTCATTCACATCTTTAATTAATGAGTATTCAAATGTTATTCTTCTGTTTGTTTTGTCTATATAATACCTTGCCGCATCCATAAGCTCCTTTATAGGATACTTTTTGTTGACCGGCATGATTTTATTTCTTGTCTCATCGTCTGCAGCGTGAAGAGAAATACATAAATTCAGTTGTGTATTCATATCTGCAAGACTTTTTATCTTTGGGACTATACCGCAGGTTGAAAGACTTATATGTCTCCACCCAATATTTGTTCCCTTTGGATGTGTGATGTTTTCTAAAAACACCATTACATTTTCAAAATTGTCCAACGGCTCGCCTATGCCCATAAGGACTATATTTGATATTCTCTCTCCAATATCCTTTTGAGCAAATATCACCTGGTCCATGATTTCTCCGGCAGTAAGATTTCGCACTTTGCCGTCTATCGTCGAAGCACAAAATCCGCAGCCCATAGCACAGCCTACCTGAGTAGAAACACACACGCTAAGACCGTGATTATACCTCATAACAACCGTTTCTATACAGTTTCCATCGAAAAGACCAAAAAGATATTTTATTGTGCCGTCTATTTTTGATATTCGTTTCAGCTTTATTATAGGGGAAGATACAAAACATTCTTCCTTAAGCTTTTGGCGAAGCTCTTTACTCAGATTAGTCATTTCATCTATATCGCACACGCCCTTATGTAGCCATGAAAATATTTGTCCTGCACGAAATGAACTTTCGCCTTTGGATTTTATAAAGTCTGTCAACTGACTAAAAGTCAAATCCTTTAAATTTATCATTTCTTTTTCCTTAATTTGCATATGAAAAATCCATCTGTAAAGTCTGTATGGGGATAAAGTGTTATATATCCGTCTTTTGCGCCGGGCTTTTTAAAAGCCGGAGGCAAAGCGTCTGTGATATCCACCGGCTCCATAAAACTGTACTCATCTAATGCTCTGCGGATAATATCCTCATTCTCTTCAGGAAGAATTGTACACGTACTGTATACAAGCTCACCGCCGGGTGCCAAATACCTGATAGCATTTTCCAAAATGTTGTATTGTATTTTAGAAAGCTCTGATTTATCTTCTCTTTTCCATTTTATTTCCGGCTTACGTCTGATTATTCCAAGACCCGAACATGGCACGTCCGCAAGAATTTTGTCTTGTGTACAGTCAAAACTATTTTTGTAGAGCGTACTATCAAAGGTACAGGCCCTTATTATATCTATACCCAATCTTGAAGCCGCATTGTCAATAAGGTCAACTTTATGGGGATGAACATCAAAGGCTAAAATATTTCCTTGGTTTTGCATAAGCTCGGCTAAATAAGTAGTTTTTCCACCGGGTGCTGCGCACATATCCATAACATTATCACCGGGTTTTGCACCAAGCACAAGACACGCAAGTTGTGCGGCTGTGTCCTGAACGGTAAAAAGTCCCTCTTTAAACTCACTAAGTTCGCCCACTGAAGCACCTGATATTGTAATGCTGTGAGGTAAACAATCAAGAGAAGATGCACATGCACCGCTTCCCTCAAGCTTTTTTAAAAGCGAGTCTCTGTCTGTTTTCAAGGAATTTGTACGGATAACCGTTTTTGGTTCCTCTATTAAAGACTTTATAAGGTCTTTTGCAAAATCATAACCGAATTTTTGAACAAACTCTTCACAAAGCTTTTTAGGAAATGAGTATTTTGTCCGCAAATTATCAATCTCATCTTTTGGATATTCAATGCTGTCTTTTTCGGCGCATACACGTCTTAATACGGCATTCACAAATCCTTTTGACTTATACTCATATTTTGTTGCCAACTTTACACTCTCATTAACTGCTGCACTTTCGGGGATTTTATCCATAAATATTATCTGGTATATCCCCATACGAAGTATCAGGGCAACACTCTTTGAAAGCTTTGACAGCTTTGTGGTGGAATAAAGAGAAATTATATAATCAAGAGTAATCTTCATTGAAACGCAGCCATAAACAAGTCTTGTAGCCAGCGCCTTATCAGCTGAGCAAAGATTTGCAAGGCCGTCCTTCAGCGCTAAATTGGAGTATGCGCCTTCATATTCGATTTTGAAAAGTATTTTCAGTGCTGATTCTCTTGGATTATTCATATACTATCAATCTCGTCTCCTGTTTATTATAAGCAGTAATCTCAAAAGCTGAAGTGCTGTAGCTGCCACAGCTGCCACATATGTCATCGCAGCAGCACGAAGAACTTTTTTTGCACCTTTAAGCTCATCTGTACCCAGCATATCAGTAGTATCCAGAATAGATATAGCTCTTCGGCTGGCATTAAATTCTACAGGCAGTGTAGCTACCTGAAAAATAAGGACAAAACCAAAAAGCAACGCTCCTACAAGTGCCAGATTATAGTTCCCAAGAAACAGACCTAAAATGAACAAGGGCATTGACAAAGTGTTTCCTATATTTACAACGGGAACAATAGAATTTCTGACCTTTATTGGCACATATCCTACTGCATGCTGAATAGCATGACCGCATTCATGAGCTGCAACGCCAATAGCTGCCACAGATACAGAATCATATGTGGCATCTGACAAATTAACTATATTTGTTCTCGGGTCAAAATGGTCCGTGAGATTTCCGGACACTCTTTGTACTGATACATTTGAAAGTCCGTTTGCTGATAAAATTCTTCTTGCTGCCTCAGCTCCTGTAAGGCCTCTGGCATTTAATGTTTTGCTATATTTTTTGAATGTGGAATTCACACCAAAGGATGCAAACAATGTAAGCAAAAAAGCAAACAACACCAAAATATATGTGCTATCATAATAATAGCCGTACATAATGTTCACCTCCATCGCTTAGTGCGACAATAAATTTATTCTGATTTCGGGCAAGATGTAAACATCGCTCCCAATTTTACCTCATGGCCTCGCATATAGTCTTCTATATACATTCTCTTACTTTTCGGAAACTGTACTTGTTTTACAAGCACACTGCCACTTCCGGAGGCAACTCTAAGGCCTCGTTTTTTTTCAACACCAATAATAGTGCCGGCGGCCTTTCCTGTGCACTCAGCATCCGGCACGGCAGATATAATCTTAACCACATCTCCCATATAATAAGTATGTGCCATAGGCCATGAATTCATACCACGTACAAGATTACA